>DAOWMZ010000068.1 GCA_030642845.1 Candidatus Zixiibacteriota bacterium | reverse complement strand
ATTCCATTAAGAATATCATTTCTTAACGGGCCGTCGCCTATCAATAGAAAAGTGATTTCATCACTTTTATTAATAATCTTAGTAGCAGCATCTAAAAGAATTTTGTGTCCTTTTTGATCAACAAACCGCCCGACTGTAATTGCAATCTTTCTTCCATCAGGAATATTATATTTCTTACGTAATTCTTTTTGAGCTGTCTCTTTATCTATCTGGTTCTCTTTTTCCGATAATCCAATAGGAATGACTTTTATTATATCTCTGTTAATATATCCAAATTTTGCAATTTGGTCAGCCAGAGCATTAGAGGGAACAATTACGCCATTGATTAATTTGGGAGTCAGGTAACGATGTACAAAGCTATCTTTTGTAATATCAAGCCCTACCGACCAGATAACTCTTGCTTTTCCACCTAATTTTGCGGCTAATCCGCCTAGACGAACATCTTTATTAAAGTTCACTACCACCAAATCAATTTTATTCTTCCCTATTTTACTTCTCAATTCGCTAACT
This sequence comes from Candidatus Zixiibacteriota bacterium, assembly GCA_030642845.1. Taxonomy (GTDB): domain Bacteria; phylum Zixibacteria; class MSB-5A5; order GN15; family FEB-12; genus DAOWMZ01. The sequence goes on along the minus strand of DAOWMZ010000068.1, from coordinate 7,169 downwards.
GTAACAGGATTAAAATCTCCGCTTATATCCATAGGGAAAAGATCTATATTTTCATTAAACTTAATGATTCTTCTCAGGAATTCTGATTTATTTCTACCGGCGACCGTGACACTATGTCCTTTTCCGATCAAACCATCGGCGATCAATCCTATCCATTCTTCCATCCCGCCGTAAGTCTCTTTTTCAATTGAGTTAAGAAACAGGAGGTTCATCAATCACTCCGAAACTGCATATTATAAAGTTTAGTATATAGACCATCATGGGTAAGTAATTCTGTATGTGATCCGGATTCAACAATCCTTCCCCTGTCAATCACAATAATCCTGTCTGCGTTTTTGATTGTCGAAAGCCTGTGAGCAATCACTAAAGTTGTCCTGTCAGCCATCAGCCGGTCAATAGCTTCCTGCACCAACATCTCTGATTCGGTATCAAGAGCAGAAGTGGCTTCATCGAATATAAGAATTTGGGGATCTTTCAGAAGAGCTCTTGCAATTGCCAGACGCTGTCGTTGTCCGCCTGATAACATAACTCCCCTGTTTCCGACAAGAGTATCATAACCATTCTCAAATTCTTCGATAAACTGATGGGCATTCGACATCATCGTGGCTTTTTTGATTTTATCAAACGGCATACTATTTTGACCATAAGCAATATTGTTTTTTATGGTATCATTAAAAAGATAGGTTTCCTGGGTAACTATTCCCATTAGTCCGCGAAGTGATTTAAGAGAAAGATCTTTGATATTTATTCCATCAATCATAATCGAACCTTTTTGCGGATCATAAAACCTCGGTAATAAATCGAGAAGAGTCGATTTACCGCCGCCTGATGGTCCAACAATGGCAACAACTTCCCCTTGCTTAACTTCAAACGAAATATCTTTTAAAACCTGTTCCTTACTATTATATGAGAAAGAAAGAGCATTATATTTGATGCTATTTGAAAATGTTTCAAGCTCTCTTGGCTTAGCCACTTCTTTAATGGATTCATCAGCATCAAGAACATCAAATACTCTCTCTGCGGCAGCCATCCCTTCCTGAAGCTTAATATGTACCTGACTTAGAGATTTAACCGGCTTAATAAGAGATAACATCGCCACAACAAATGTCATAAAATCACCGGCAGTGAGTTCACCTGTTCCTTCGATAATCCGGGTACCGGCATATAACAAAATAATAATTCCTGCGATTGTTGCCAAAATATCATTGATTGGAGAGGCAAGGTGTCGGATTCTTGTCATTCTTAACAAAGCGCGGAAAAATTCAGATGTAGCATGAAAAAACTTTTTAGTTTCAAATTTCTCCATTGAGAAGGCTTTAACAATTCTGATATTACTTGTGGTTTCTTCAAGGACAGTATTGACATCAGCCATCCGTTCCTGTGAACGTTCGGAGTATTTGCGAAGCTTTTTGCCAATAAACCAGATAAATCCAAAAACCAGCGGCATTATGATCAATGATAATAAGGTCAATTTCCAACTCAGAATTAATAAAAACGATGACAGAACTATCACCATTACCGAGTCAGTGACAAGCCTGTTAAACCCTATATCAACCGCTTCGTTTAAGACCATGACATCGTTGGTTACCCGTGAGATAATCTGTCCGGTATGGCGCTTGTGAAAATAATCAAGGGATAAGCGCTGGTATTTTTCAAAGAGCTTATTTCGGAATGCACGTACTACTGACTGCTGAACGTAGGCCATAAAAAAGCCCTGAAGGTAGAGAAATAAATTCTTTGCTACTACTATTATAAAAGCCAGCCAGCAAAATTTAATCAGCATTCCGCTTCGAGTCTCTGAAGCAATAGCATTATTAATCCAGCTATTGATTATATCTTTGAGACTGTCGTAGTTATTAGCGATACCATCGACCATCCCCGATGCTGCCCCCGTTACTGAACTATCTGTAACTCCGGGAATACCCCCAAGTTGAAATAAAACCATCAGCAAAGGACCGAACATCCAAACCAGTAATCCTGAAAACAGGGCATGAAAAGCAGCCGACCCTGAGGCAACTACCAATTGTTTCCAGAAAGGTTTTAATATCGAGAATGTTCGACTATAAAGATTCAACTTTATCTCCAATAACCATAAAACAGTATAATTAATAAATATGTAATAATTAGCATATTAAGTCAACCGGCATAAAATGTGTGTTTTTAGGGAATTATACGAATAGCATCGTCAGGAATGTTGACAATAAATCGCTTATGAGGGATTTTTGCGTTTTTCTTATAAGTTCGACGGGTGGCTTTGATAGTATTGACATCACCATCATTGACAAAAAATGATTTTATTCGCCATCCGGTTTTTCTTTTATCATAGTCAATATTAATTTGCCAATTGCATTCAGGATTATAAAGTTCGAAACTTGGTTTATCAGCATCACTATCTACGGTGCTTATTTTCAGATTTGTACCTATATCTAATTCAGTAGGAAGGTTTATTAAAAGATCGAAAAAATTCAGGTTATCCAAATCATTGACACAATCTTTTATATCCAGCAATTTAGAACTTGATTCATAAAGATATTCATTTGATACCGGAAAGTAGACTAAAATTGAATCATTAGCTATCACTCCCTTTAGAGCACCCTTGCCAAGATAACCACGACCACTAAAAGCCGTAATGGAATCGGTCTGATAAATTTCCAACCGAAACGAAGTCGGTTTTCCATTTCGTTTTAGTTTTACATCAAATAAAAATGCTTCTCCCCTTATTTTTTTATTTACCCTGTTGGAGCTCACTTCATTTGTGCGGCTTTTATACCTGGCTGAAGAACAATTTATTCCAAATAATATTAGAAGGCATAATAGAGGAATAAATATCAATTTAGAATTAAACGATTTCAAATTATCATCCCATAAACAAATACATGAAAAATGAGATAAGCGGTCCTAAAACAATCCAGGCAACCCGAGTGAAGATCAGAAACATCAGAATAAAAGGTGAAAATTGCTGAATTCGGTTAAGAATTTCATTTGAACTTGGGGGAAGAATACTCCTGAGCATATGCGAACCATCAAGAGGAAATAATGGGATAAAATTAAAAAATGCCAAACAGACGTTTATCAATACCGAATAATATAGGAACATGGCAAAGACGGAATTCGATTCCAAACCGTACGCTGAAGCAGTTCTGAAAATGAGACCAAAGATGAAACCCAACGCAAGATTAGAAAGCGGTCCGGCAGCAGATACCCAAAAATCAGCTACTCTTATATTTCGGAAATTCATCGGATTGACCGGTACCGGCTTAGCCCAGCCAAACATAAATGGAGAAAACAATAGTGTAAAAAAGAGCACGGCAGTCCCCATCAGATCAAGATGTGCCAACGGATTCAGAGTTAATCGTCCCATTTTGTAGGCGGTAGGGTCTCCAAATTTGAAAGCTGTCCAGGCATGGAAAAATTCATGAACAGTCAAAGCAAACAAAATCGCTGGAGCGCCGATAATTAGTTTTTGTAATATTGCAGGATCCAAGGGGATATCATTCCTTTTATTTTAAATCATTTAATATATCATACTCATTATTACTGAATATGATTCATAAAAACATTATTGTGGGCGGCAGGTGTCCACATCTGCCCCACTAAAACAGGCAATGCCTGCCAGTAGAAGAGGGCGTCTGCCAGGCACGGGAAACAGGTTAAGCCTACCCACTTAGGCATATATGCCTCTTAATTGAACGACCTCTACAACACGAGATATGGCTAACATATAGGCAGCGATGCGAAGACTTACTTTGTTTTCATCAGCTACCGTCTGTACATCTTTATATGAAGCTACCATTTTTTCTTCCAGCCGTCGGTTGACTTCCTCTTCCGTCCAGAAATAACCTATCCTGTTCTGAACCCATTCAAAATAAGAAACCGTAACCCCGCCGGCATTGGCTAAAATATCAGGAATAACAACTATCCCTTTTTTATCAAGAATTTCATCAGCTTCGGGAGTAGTGGGTCCGTTTGCTCCTTCAGCAATAATTTTGCATTTTATGCTTTTAGCATTTTTTGCAGTAATCTGATTTTCCAACGCGGCCGGGATAAGAATATCAACTTTGGCAGTCAGGACTTTTGATGGATTAATCTCTTCTATTCCGGAAAATCCTAGAATCGTTTTATTCTTAATGACAAAATCTATCAATTTCTGAATATCAATTCCTTTGGGATTATGAATGGCACCATTAACATCAGAAATATGAGTGATTTTAACTCCAAGGTCATGCAATAGTTTGGCCGCAATAGAACCGACATTACCAAAACCCTGAACAGAAGCAGTACAACGATCCAGATGCATCCCCATATGCTTGGCGGCTTCCCGCACGCAAAACATTACTCCGCGTCCGGTAGCTTCCACTCTTCCTTGCGATCCACCCAAAACAAGAGGTTTGCCTGTAACAGAATGGGGTACGGACTGATTCATTTTCATGGAATAGGTATCCATAAACCAAGCCATCACATTGGGACCACTTCCCACATCCGGAGCGGGAATATCTTTTTCCGAGCCAAAAAGGTCACTCATATCGGACACATAACGACGGGTCAGTCGTTCCAATTCCCCTTTGGTAAGTTTATTAGGATCACAGATAATGCCACCCTTACCTCCGCCAAAAGGAATATTAACTACCGCACTTTTCCAGGTCATCCATGAAGCCAAAGCTTGTACCTCATCAAGATTTACATCAGGATGATATCTAATTCCCCCTTTAGCCGGACCACGGGCAATAGAATGCTGAACCCTGAAACCGGTGAACATTTTAAATGAACCGTCATCCATCATAACCGGCAAATTAACAATCGTACTTCGACGGGGAACTTTGATAAAATCTAATATTTTAGAATCGAGATTTAATTTGCTTGCTGCCAAGTTAAATTGTTTCATCATATTTCCGAATACAGAAATAGGTAATGTTGTATTTTTTCTCTGAACAACACTCCTGGGATGCCTTTTTGCTTTAGCCTTTTTAAAAGTCTTCCTTGTACCCGTTGTTTTCCTAACCATTTTATTTATCTCCGTTAAATTGGTAACCCTTTTTTATTCCCGGATACCGCATTTGAATTTTTATCATAAAAACGCCACAATAAATCTGTTCCAACCTTTATCCCTATGCGTGGGGATTTTTCAATCACCTCTACGACAGAATTGCGATCCTGAAGATACAGTATATCTCCGGTTAGATCAAGACCATTTTGCTCTCTTGTCAAGCCAAACCCCCGGCAAAATTTACCCGGCCCATTTAAGAGGTGAAACCTCTTTTCTTCTGTTTTACGTAAACCCATCAAATCCATATTATCAATCGGTTCAGCTGCTCTTAGTAATATAGCTGCCGGCTGTCCTTCAGGCTCAGTTACAAAATTTAAGCAATGATACATTCCATAAATGAAATAGATATAAGCAATACCAGGTTTTCCAAACATAACGGTATTCCGTTTAGTTTTTCCTCGGGCAGCATGACAAGCCGGATCATCCTGACCAATATATGCCTCCACTTCCACAATTCGAGCGGATAATGTACCATTCGGAGAGTTATAAACAATCTGTTTTCCAATTAGATCAGAAGCTACTTCAAGAGTAGGACGACTGTAGAAAAACCTATTTAACTTTTTAAATATTTTACTATTCATGTTTCATAATAAAACCCACAATGTGGGCTTCAAGCGTAGGACGATCATGGAATGATCTATCTAACTTATTAAACTGTATGCAACTCATAATTCTGTAATATAATACGCTTCGCGTGTGGGTTAGGTGAAGAAATTGCCTGTCAGGAATGGATTATTTTCTCTTTCTGCTCCTACAGTTGTTTTTGGTCCGTGACCGGGGAAACATTCTATTGAGTCAGGCAAAGTAAGAATTTTTGTTTTAATAGACAATATTAGTTGTTCATGTGAACTGCCAGGGAAATCAGTGCGTCCGATTGAACTCCAGAACAGGGTATCTCCTGTAAATAAAATCCCTTCATCTTCATTCAGAAAACAGACTCCTGCCGGTGAATGTCCGGGTGTTGAAAGTACTCTTAAACTGATCGACCCAAAATTTAACAACTGTTCGTCTTCGACAAGATGATCAGGCGGAGGTGCTACAATAGGATGACCAATCAATTCAGAAACATTTGCCGATGGATTTGCCAGAAGATTTTCTTCACCTTTTCCTATATAAAGAGGAATATCATATTTCCTCTTAACTGCATCAACCGCAACAATATGGTCGCCGTGACCATGAGTTAAAAGGATTGCTTTTGGTTTAAATCCAAGTTCTTCGATTCGGCCAATTATCCGTTCTTCTTCATCTCCGGGATCAATTATAACCCCACTATTTGATGTCTCATCCCAAAACAGATAGCAATTGACCTCAAATATGCCCACAACTAATACTTCAAGTTTCATTCTGATAAAATGCTATTAAAGAATCGTGTTGTCAAGTCTTGCTGATTATTATCTGTATTATTGATATTTGATCATGTTAACAAATCCGATCATAATCTTTACTAAATTACTACAATTATTGAATTTTCACTAAATCGGACAATAAAACAGGCTTTGACTGCTTGTGAAAATAGTCACTTTTTTGGTACGAATATGTTTGACCCGGATTAGTCAAATTTATATATTTGACCCCTTAAATGGAGGTAGCTGAATAATGTCAGCAGAGTTGAAAAATAAAATTGCAGATCTGACTGAACGGTTGAACAAACTACGGAGGTTTCTTTGACCTCGATAACCGGATTAAAATGATTGAAACAATCGTACTTACCAGCATTAAAATATGCATCGAGCCTAACCAATCCCCAATTGGAATGTATTGGTTTATAAATGTATAAACAAAACCCCATACTATTACATTGACCAAAACCCCTATTAAACACCACATTTGTTTTGAAATCCTCGGTAATTTGATCTTTTTTTTCCAAATCAAGACATATATGATAAACCCCGGAATAATAAACAGGTATGGTATATTAGGAATAAATGAACCGGGATAAAGACGGGACAACCTTGAACTCATTCCATCACAGAAGCAATATATAAATAATCCGCAGAAAATCCCGAGAAATGTTGTAAACGCCTCGTGTTTTACTCCAAAAATTGCATTGTCCAAACTAAATTCATCCTTTCGACCTTGCTTAACATAATGTTTCTCCGTATAATTAAACAACATCCAAAGAGTT
>DAOWMZ010000312.1 GCA_030642845.1 Candidatus Zixiibacteriota bacterium | reverse complement strand
GGTTTAACAATTATATGGGGAGAGCTTATTTTAACTCTAAATATTTCACGGTCTTTAGCATTAGCTGCAGCAATAATATCAAAATATATTTCAACAGTATCACATGGATCTATAGGATCAATTAATTTTGTTGAATCAAAAATTGACTCGCCATCACTGGTAAATTTAAGATTCATGGGACCAATTGTATTTGCTGTTAAATTGGCCAAATAACAGAGAGCCTGAAAATTCTGGTTTGTATTTACGAAGGGTGCATTTGAGGAAACAATTTCAAGGTCAATAATTTGAGCATCGGGTGGTTCGGAAACCTGTATTGTTTCTCCGCTGAAATCATCTTCATAGCTGATTACTGTTTCTGTTCCCGGAATTGAAAAACTGAAATTAGTACTAAATCTTAATTCAACACCAATCTGATCTTCCGGAATAAAGATCGGTTCGGTCTCAACCAGATTAGCACCCGGCTTAAGCTGAAAGTTACCAATTTTAAGTTTCGATGTAGCAGTAAAATTATTTCCATTAATAGTTATCCTGGAATTATTAAGCTCCACAGGTACAGCATAATCACTAATGAGATTTATGGTATAACCAAATGATGCAGGACCAGCAGCATAAACAGACCCCGGACCGAGAGAATTGGGGGCGTAGGATAATTCTACTTCTCCAAGAAGTAAAACCGAATCAACAATTTCATTTAATACCAAAACATCTTCAGTAGTAAGCATAAAGTAGTTCATTTCAATTTGATACCATCCCGGAGTTAAACCGGATGCCGGATCTACATCACCAATAATATTTCGATAGGTAATAACATCCCAGGAGATTGTAACCGGTTTGACCTTGCCCTGAAACAGTACCTCATCAGGTAACGTCTCGGAATTTAAAGAGATCTTAACATCAGCCACATCACCAAGAAGAACCAATCCGGTTGTCTGAATTTGAAAAGATATATCAAATGGCTCACCGGGATAGACAGTATCCGGAGTAAACGATCCGGGAATTAACATAGTTTCTGCCGGTCTCTGAATTTCAACCGCTACCCTGGCAGTATCTGTTGTTTGGTATAATTGAGACTCTACAGAAAATTCCGCACTAAGCTCAACATTTAGGATATCGCTATCAAGTGAAGATTCAGCAGAAGGAAGAATCAGACTGACTGTATCTATTGTACCAAAAGCAGAAGGAGTAAAACTACCGCTAACTGTTCCGGAACCATTTTCAAAGGATACCAACAGAGTTGGATTACTTGAGGGGACAAGGCTGCCATTGTTTACAACAACTACATTGATTTCAGTAACAAGATCTGTAAATACAGTAGTGATAGGGTTATCGTTGGCATCAAGGACATTTACAATATCATATCCACTAAATTGCACACTAATTGTAGGAGAATTAATTCCTTCAAATGAAGACGCATATATATTTGTTATTCGGGTTGGACCTTCATATGAAATCAAGGTTTGTGATAAATCAATAATTCCATTTTGAATTAAACCCGGATTGTTGATTTCACTATTATTAAGCCAACCCTCATCAATTACTAATCTTATAGGTTTATTGCTTAAATCGTAATCGGTTTTCAGATTGTTGTATGCATCATACAAAGTAAGAAACGATGGAGAAAAAATAGGCTGTCCTGCAATTTGATCATTGCTTATCTCTAAATCCAGTCCGGCTAATTGGCCCGGAGTTACCGTAATCATGCCAGAGAGACCTGAAATAGTATTTAAAACCGCTTTAACTTTTCCCTGCCCAACAGTAATCGCTCTGAATGAAGAGCCGACAAATTCACCAATGTTATCAAATCCATCAGCGAGCATCCAGTCAACAACGAGATTGGTGACTTCGTTCCCATACTGATCCCGTCCGACAACAGAAAAAGATACAATATCACCGGCATCCAATTCCAGGTTATCTGATGGTAAAACATCCAAAGCTACTAATGGTCCCAGTGTAATTCCAAACTCAGAGGAAAAAGATGGACCGGCTAATATGATTCCTCCAGATCCAAACGCCAACCCAACCAATTGATATTTACCGGAGGCTATCGGGTTGACTACTCCTGTCAAAGTGAAGGTAACAGTTATCAAGCTGTCATCGACTTCATTAGGAGAATAGAATGTTCTGTTTAAAGTGATGGTGACACTGCTGCCATCAATCTGTGTTCCGCTTATTTCATAATCAGATACAACCGATGTGTGTAATATTGATTCTGCCTGAGAATTGGAAATATCAAATCCACCCGGGAAGGTAAATTCAATTCCTCCGAATGCAATTTCCAGAAAATCATTTTTATCTATTTTGAAGGATAAAGTATATACGGCAGAATTCGCCGCCTCGTAATTATCAGGAACAGCACTGAATTCAGATAATATCTCAGATGATACAGAGACAGAATTATCCGCTGCAACGGAAAATACTGGAATGAGCAGTAGTAAGAATACATATAAAACTGGCAGAGTTTTCATTTAACAGAAACATCCAATGTTAAAACACCTAAGTACATAAAAGCGAAGCAAACCGTATGCCTCTTATCTTATTGTCCGACAAAATATTAAGAGAATTTTCGATAGTCAAGAATCGCATTAATCCAAGGTCCTAAGAAGCTCTATTTTAATAACTTATAAGCAGGTGCAATTATCGAGAAATCTGAGTAAATACAATAAAATCTTAAAAACGTTGGAATCGAGTTATCCACATATTAACATTATGTAATCTTTTGCAATAAAAAGAGTCTTTTTTGCAATAGAATTGTCAATTCTTATCTTTATAAATTCAGATTTTCAGCCGCGGTAACAGTGTTAGACATCAACATAGCGATAGTCATTGGTCCCACTCCACCCGGTACCGGGGTAATAAATGATGCCCGCTCCACAGCAGTGTTGAACTCCACATCACCGGTAAGACGGTATCCCTTTTTGGCCGAAGAATCATCAATGCGATTAATCCCGACATCAATAACAACAGCACCCTCTTTTACCATATCTCCTTTGATAAATTCAGGGTAACCAATGGCAGCAATGAGAATATCAGCACGACGGGTAACTTCTGGTAAGTTTTTTGTCCGGGAATGAGCCAGAGTGACCGTAGCATTGGCCATCTCTGCTTTTTGACTCAACATTGATGCAATCGGTTTTCCAACAATGTTTGACCGTCCTACTATTACCACTTCTTTGCCGGAGGGATCAATTTTATAATAAGAGAGTAATTTTACAATTCCATGCGGAGTACACGGAAGAAGACCCGGACGGCCAATAGACATCATCCCGACATTATGCGGATGAAAACCATCAACATCTT
>DAOWMZ010000085.1 GCA_030642845.1 Candidatus Zixiibacteriota bacterium | reverse complement strand
GCCGGATCTCAGTATTACCGAAGCATTAGAGACAACAAAGATTCATTCGGTAGCGGGAAGACTTCAGGCAGATTCAGCTTTAGTGGCAACCCGACCATTTCGATCACCCCACCATTCTATCTCCTATGCCGGCTTGGTTGGAGGAGGTCATATTCCCAAACCGGGAGAGGTGTCACTGGCTCACCATGGAGTATTGTTTTTGGATGAACTCCCGGAATTTAAAAAAGATATTCTTGAGATGCTTCGTCAACCAATGGAAGATAACGAAGTCACTATTTCCCGGGCAACAGTCACTCTTACCTACCCAGCCTCTTTTATGCTTGTTTCGGCGATGAATCCCTGTCCTTGCGGATATTTTGGTGATCCAACCCACAATTGCAATTGTTCTTCAGGTGAAATTCAAAGATATATGGCGAGAATCTCGGGACCATTGATGGACAGAATAGATATTCATATCAGTGTTCCTTCAGTTAAATTCAAGGATTTATCTTCAGATACCAGTGGAGAAAAATCTGAAGAAATAAGAAAAAGAGTCAACCTCTCCCGATATAGACAGCATGACAGATTTGAAAAAGAAAAACAAATATTTTGTAACGCCCATATGGAATCCTCTGATATAAGAAAATATTGTAAGATAGATGAAAAATCAAAGTCTCTGTTGTCGCTGGCAATTACCAAACAGGGTTTATCAGCCCGTGCTTATGATCGTATTCTGAAAGTATCACGCACCATTGCTGATTTGGATAATGAAGATGAAATTAAAATCGGTCATGTTGCTGAGGCGGTGCATTATCGTACACTTGACCGTAAGCTATGGTTATAATTTAGGGTCTGCTGAATTACCGTGCATTGCAGTTTCCTATTCGCGTAGAGGGCGGCCTTGTGTCGCCCGTTGCCGGGCGTGTTGAAAAATCCTTTAGTGCAGAAAATCACGACGGAGACAAGCCCCGTCGCTACGCAACAAAAATATTTTACACTGTTAGCCCGCCCAAGCGGATATCCTTACTGCGTAGTGAACGCAGATCTGCGTTCACTCTACCAAAAAGCTATAATGTTGTCCGTAAAGTGCAAGCTTTGGGGTTTATTTGTAATAATATCCGTTTACAAAAAACAATATAAAACAAACCTATCTACAAATAAACAAAGAATTTACATCTTATTCACCTAACCTGAAGTATCAATTCTAACATTTTAAATCACCTCTTAAAATTATTGATTTTAGTCAATGATTAGTTGATATTTACTACCTGAATGTACCACTGGATAGAAAAGAGTGCTGGTTCAGATCTGAGAGGTTTATAAAAAATGAAATGGCTGCGTAATATTATTAGTCGGGGTAAATCTGGCAATGATACAGATCTTTCAATCGTCAGAGAAAAATTCCAGATTTTCAGACGACTGCTCTATAAGCATGACAATATCATTCGTATGATAAGTGATATGGAGGAAAAAGCACAGGGGGAATATCTCTTTGACCTTCATTACATCAAATCAAATCTCAGAAAAATTCAAGCGGATACTTATGATGCTATTGAATTGATGGTGATGATGGGAGGAGATAAATATAAATCTCTGGAGCAGGTTGCTGATAATATTTTTTCTGATCTGGAACAGATAATCCCTCTTACAGGAACAATTAGGGAAGGTGATCTGGTTATTTCTTATGACAAGCTTGGGCGGGAGCAAATTAGATCGGTCGGAAGTAAGAATGCTCAATTGGGAGAGATGAAATCCAAATTGAATCTTCCGGTTCCGGAAGGTTTTGCTATCAGTGCCTGGGCTTATAGACTGTTTGTGGATTCAAATAATCTTCAGGAAAAAATAACGGATTGTCTTGACACTTTGAATATTCGCAGTTCTGACGATTTAATTTCATATGGTGAGAGAATGCGTGGAATGGTAATGCAGTGCACGGTTCCTGATGAAATTTCATCCGCTATATTGGAATCATGTAAAAAAATTCAGGATAATAATGCTGTTAATCGTTTTGCTATGCGCTCCAGTGCTCTCGGAGAAGATTCTATCCACAGTTTCGCAGGGCAGTATGCCTCGATTTTAAATGTAACTCCTGATAAGGTTATCGATAAATATAAAGAAGTAATTGCAGGAAAATTTACTCCTCAGGCAATTTATTATTTTTTAAGTCAGGCTATGTCAGAACAGAAATTGGCTATGAGTGTCGCTTGTGTGGAAATGATTGATGCTCGTGCCAGTGGTGTTGTCTATACCCGCAATCCAATTGATCCCAAAGATAACGGCATCATGATTAGTTCCATTTGGGGATTAGGAAAATATCTTGTGGATGGCAAGTTATCCCCGGATACTTTCCGAGTTTCAAGAAAAGAAGGTACTATTCTGAGCAAGGCAGTTTCCAAAAAAGAAATTAAATTAGTATTGTCAGAAAATGGAGGAACCTGTGAGAAGACTGTACCTATAGAAGAGCAGGAATCGCCTTCGCTAAACAATGATCAATTGCGTGAATTAGCCCGTTATGCTGTTTTATTGGAGGAACATTATGATTCTCCACAGGATATTGAATTCGTGGTTAATAAAAAAGGTAAAATCTATCTACTGCAAACCAGGGCTCTCAGAATTTTCAAATCATCAACTACTAATAACGAAATTGATATCAGCAAATTAGAAATTCTGGCCGAAGGAGGTGTGACAATAAGTCCCGGAGCCGGCTCAGGCAAAATTTATCATGCAACTTCTATTGATGATCTTTCAGAAATGCCGGATAAAGCTGTACTTGTTACACCTAATTCCTTCCCGGGTATCGTTACTGTCATGAGCAGAGTTAATGCTATCATTACCGAAATTGGTGGATTAGCTAACCATATGGCCACAATTGCACGAGAATTCAGAGTACCAACTTTGGGCAATATTGAAAATATTAAACATCTCAATAATGATGATGAAGTAACTGTAGATGCATCCAAGCGTGTCGTTTATAAGGGAGTCATTCATAAACTTATTGAAGCCAGGAAAGGGGAAGTTGACCTTTTTAGTGATCTGGCAATTTTTGAAATGCTTCAGAATATCATGAAAACAATTTCTCCTCTAAATTTACTCCATCCGCAAGCTCTAAATTTCAGACCGCAGAATTGTCAAACTATCCATGATATCTGCCGCTATATTCATCAGAAAGTTATTGAAGAGATGTTTGAAAAAGCTATCCAGTTCGGTGGGACAAAAAAGCATGGTTTCAAGCTGAATACCGAAATGCCGATGGAAGTTCGCCTTATATATCTTGATCAGGAACCATCTGTTCGCAGCAAGGGAGGGTATATTGAAAAGGAGGATTTATCTTCATCCCCAATGATCCATTTTTGGGAAGGGATTGCCAAAGAGGGATGGCCGTCTGTTCCGCTTCCTCCGAAATTCAAAAGAGTGGAAGGACCGTTTGTGGCTGATGGCAACATTGATGATATGCCGAAATTCAGGGAGACAAGTTTTGCTATTCTCAGCAGGGATTATATGATTTGTAATTTGCATATGGGTTACCATTTTACTACTGTAGAAGCAATGTGTACTGATGAACCGGACAGTAATTATATCCGTATGCAGTGGGGTGAAGGAGGAGCAATGCTCGAAAAAAGAGTACGCCGTATTAACCTGATTACAGATATTACCAAATCCCTGGGATTTGAGAATTACGGCAGGGGCGATTATATGGATGTAGCACTGGCTTATATTTCTGAAAGTGAAATTAAAATAAAGCTCTATTTGCTGGGACGATTGACCATGATGTCCAAACAGCTTGATATGGCTCTTTCTAATGATGAAATTGCACTTTGGTATAAAGAAGATATTATGAAACGGTTGGGAATTATTATTAAATCAGAGAAGAAATAATGGGAATCGAAAGTAAGAGTCAAAACATTCAGGATTACAGTCTGAAAAATTTCCGCTACCTGGTTGTTATCAGTCTTGTTGTGATTTTGATTCTAATGGGTGTTGGATTGTACATCGTCTACCATGATGCCGATACGATTGAACAGCATTTCATAAATGAATTCAATGAACAACAACTGGCACTTGCTAAACAAGTCGCTTTACAAATAGAAATGGAAATAAAAAACATTAAATCTGAATTGGATTATCTTGCCAGTATGGATCTCAATTCCAGATCTTCTTTGGATGTTGATAAAATATTTCAAGCAGTTATAAAGCATAATCAGAATAACGGCTTAATAGAGACAGGTGTTTTTTCAAACAATGGGAAAGTTTATGGTAATTACATAGACACGACTTTTAAGGGAATTCCTAATAGTAAGATACCTCTAATTTGTAATAATTATCCTCAAGAAATGACAATGACTTATACTCGTTATAATATGGGGCAATCTGGTCAACAATTATCATGTATATTCTGGATAACTAAGATATATAATACAGCCGATACTGTGAAACTGTATCTACACTACGATCTGAAAAGACTAATTGGTAAAGTAGCCGGAGAGATAAGTTCCGGGCGTACCGGGTATGCCTGGGTTATAAATGAACAGGGTTGGTTCGTGTATCATCCACACGATGTCTATGTCGGTGAAATTGCTTATCTGATTCGTCAAAGATATATTCCTGATTATGATCTTAAAAAAATTAATAATATAATGAAAAATGATATGTTGGCAGGCAAGTATGGGACAAATTCATATCACAGTGGAACGTATGGTGAATTAAATACTTCTGTAGGAAAATTGATAGCTTATGCACCGATTAATATTGATTTTATTCAAGATAAAAAAATCTGGTCAATTGGAGTTGTAACTCCGGTAAGCGAAGTTCTCGAAGGAGTACTCGGAACGACTACAAGGCATATTGCGGCAGAAATAGCTATAATAGTAAGTATGTTTTTATTAGGTGTTTTGATTGTAGTTTATGAACGACGGATGGCAAAATATCTATCCCGCAGGGTTACCGAACAAAAAAGTTATCTTACAAGTATTTTACAGAACACAGTGGAAGCTATCATAATGATGGATAAAGACAACAAAATTCTTGTCTGGAACAAAGGGGCGGAAAATATTTTTGGTTACACTGAAAAAGAGATGATCGGTAAGACTTTTCACAGAATTATTCCTCCGGAAGTTGATGCCAATCAGGAGCTGGAAAAAATCCATGAAGAAGTCGCTACCCAGGGCTATATAAGAAACTATCGTGCTTTAAGACTGACTGCCGAAGGGCGAAGAATCACTGTTGATCTTTCCCGAACGGTTATTCGCGATGACGAAGATGATATAATCGGAAGTGTGGCAATTATTAAAGATGTCACCAGGGAGATGGATGTTGAGCAGCGGATGTATAATACCGAAAAACTGGCATCAATTGGAACTCTTGCTGCTGGAGTTGCTCATGAAATCAATAATCCCCTGGCAGTAATTCTTGGGTTTACAGATTTGCTGAAAGATCGATTCAAAGAAGGTTCGTCGGAACTTGAAGATTTGAAAATTATTGAAAAAAATGCTGAGAATGCCAAAAAGACCGTCGAAAATCTCCTGGGGTTTGCCAGGGTAAGCGAAGGGGAGCAGGAGAGTGTAAATGTCAATGAAAGTTTGCAAACAGTTATTTCTATTGTTGAAAGTACTCTAATACATGAAAAAGTTAAACTGATATATGAAATAGATGAAAATCTACCTGATGTGAGTGGTGATACAAGAGAATTCCAGCAAGTAATTTTTAATCTGATTAATAATGCTCTGGCTGCTATGAAAGGATCCGAAGGGACTCTTAGAGTTTCAGGATGGGTTGAATCTCGGAGAGTCTGTGTTCGTGTGACCGATTCTGGAATAGGAATTCCCGACCTGATTAAACCTCGCGTCTTTGATCCCTTCTTTACTACTAAAAAAGTTGGCGAGGGAACAGGACTGGGACTTTCGTTATGTTATGGTATGATAAAAAAATATGGTGGCTCACTTGATTTTTTCAGCCACTCAGCCGAGGATGATCCCAATGAACCAAGCGGGTCATCGTTTACTGTTACAATGAAATTTGCTTATTCGTATAAAACGGAGAAAGGTGTTTAAAAAATGTCTAAGAAAATTTTAGCTATAGACGACGAACCCCATATGCTCAAACTGCTGGAACGGATTATTACTGAAAAAACTTCTTACACCATAATGACTCTTAACAACTCCCTTGAAATTGAGAATGTTCTCAACCAAAACCAGTTTGATCTAATCATCTCTGATCTTAAGATGCCGGGAAATGATGGTTTGGATATTTTGAAAATGGTCAAAGAGAAAGATCGACCTGAAGAAGTTATTATAATTACAGCCTTTGGTTCGATTGAGTCTGCCACCAAGGCAATCACCATGGGAGCTTTTGATTATATCACCAAGCCATTCAAGAAAGAACAGATTATCCATACAATTGACCGGGCTATGAAATGCCATTGTATAAAGGATAAGGCACGTAAATGGAAAGAAATACTCGACACAAAACCATTCAGTAAGGCAAAAGACATATTTGAAGTGGAATATGTAAAAAATATGTCTGAAGAAATTGACTGTCTTCCCGAAATGATTGCCGAAGAGACCGGAATAGATATTGAGAAAATTAATACTATTTTGAAAAATTATTGATGTCTTGAATTAATAGAATTTCTTGGTTGATCAGTAGTGTGAATGCAATTTTTAAAAGAAAACCTGATTTAATAATTATTGTAATATTAACTATTGTTGTATTATTGATTATTACAAGGCCTGGTTTTTATGGTCAAAATATTGGGCGTATCTTGGCCTTTTGTTCACTTGTCATAAGTATTTTAATAAATTGGTTTATACTGGAAAATCTTCCACTTAAGCAAAAAGTAGTTGGATATATTATTCTCTATTTCATTTTTCTTGTTATACAATCAGCAATTATTGATATCATTGTTGAAGCGTATGGTGGATTAGTATTCAACTTATCGATGTTAACAATATTCTTATTTGCATGGCGAAAAGAGATTTATAAACCAATAAAGAATTTAAAACAAACTAATAATAATACATAGAACCAGTTCGAATTTCACTTGACAAAGCGGTAATACAAAGTAATACTTAAGTGTTATGAAAAAGAAAGCTGTGAGTATGAAACGTAAAACTGAAGATGTCACTTTTAAAGTTGATGAGACATTACTCG
>DAOWMZ010000204.1 GCA_030642845.1 Candidatus Zixiibacteriota bacterium | reverse complement strand
CTGCATCTGTTTGTGGCTAATGCTACCCATCATGTCGAATTTCAGGATGCAGATTATCAATTAAATGGTCTGGGGGATTTGAAGTTGCAGTTAAGCAAATCATTTTCTGAAGATCAGTTGCTGTTTTCAGTCGGCTTGAATTTGCCTACCGGTAAAAAGAGTTTGGATGTCGAAGGAGAACAGACCATCTATTTACTTTCTTATAATTTTCTTGATCTTCCTGTACGTGGATTGGGTGAAGGATTTGGCTTTAATGTTTTATTAGGTGGAGCCCAGGCCAGCGGGAATCTTCAATATGGCGGCGGGATTTTGTATGAATATAATGGCAGTTATGAACCGTACGAATCAAGCGGAGATTATGACCCGGGTGATAAAATCAGTATCAATGCCGGTGGCGATTTTGTTGCCGAAAAAACAACATTTAGCACTGATGTCATTTATACCCTATTCACCAATGATAAGGTAGATGGGGATGATAAATTCAAACAAAGCCCCCAGCTTGAATTCAGAACCGGAGTGGTACATAGAATGGGTAGTACCGATTTGAATGCCGGTATCAGATATATATTCCGTGGTGAAAATGATATTTATCTGCTTGATGCATCAAGTCAGCAGATTCTGGAATCATTAAAACTGTTCGGCAATGAACTTATGCTCTATGGCGGAGTTGTGTATAAAATATCCGAAGATGTGAGTCTTAATCCATCACTTAGTTTTAGAATGATTTCCGCCAATGACGAAAATCTTGAGGACATCCAACTGGATAATTCCAGTGTGATTGGAGCCGGTCTTGCTTTTAACAAAAGATTCCAGGAAAAGTTCGGATTGAAAATTGGTGGAAAGTATTTTACTGGTAGTGCTGACGGAGGAGATATTGATCTGACCGGCTTGCAGTTTACCGCATCACTAACAGCTACTTTTTAAGGGGAACAGATGAAGAGATCTATATTATTAATTGCAGTTCTTTTTGTAAGTATGCTGTTGATAGGATGCAGTGAAAATTCTGTTAATTCTGGTAATGCAACAGTTGACAATCTTAATATGCAGATAAGCGTAGCATCCAAGGGGATGCTTGATGTTGTTACTCAGTTTCAGGTAATCATTACAGCCGAAGGCCGAGAAACGATGATTGTACCGCTTGTATATGAACAGGGTGTTGTTTCAGGTACAATTGATAATGCTCCGGCCGGAGATGCTATTACTTTTTTAGTTCAGGGACGGGATCCAACCGGCCTGGTAATTTATTCGGGATCAAATACGATACCGGTTTTTGCCGATAGGGAGAATCAATTATTAATAAATCTTGTTCCAGTGGTATCAATGATAAAGTTATCACCCCGTTACTATGAAATTGCTGTTGGTGAACTTGCCTCATTGGATGTCAAGGTTTTCAACCTTGGTAATTTGAATCAGATCTCATTTCGTCTTTACTCTTCGAACAGCGCATTTGATTTCGAACCTGATACGGCTATTCTATCCCCCAGGCTCCTGGAACTTGGGGATAACATAATATTTTTTGATACTATATCCTTTACCCCCCCTTTCTATTCAA
Organism: Candidatus Zixiibacteriota bacterium; assembly: GCA_030642845.1. Lineage (GTDB taxonomy): Bacteria > Zixibacteria > MSB-5A5 > GN15 > FEB-12 > DAOWMZ01. Next base: position 3,081 of record DAOWMZ010000204.1, on the reverse strand, counting down.
TGGCATTTGCTAACGGGGGAACTGAAAACATGGTTAATGATCCAAGTGGTGATATAACATTGGCGACTCTTTTCTTTACACCAATTATACAAGAGATACTTCCTGATACAACTACTATTAGTATTGATTCTCTAACAATGTATGATACTAACGGCAATCTGATACCATCTAACACTGTTATACGCGATCAATGTTTAATAACGATTACGGAATTTTGATTAAAAGAAGAGTAGTCGTTTACAACGATATGTGTTGAATAAAAAAAACCGGTTAGAGATATAACCGGTTTTTTTATGGTAGTAGTTTTTTACTATTTTAATAATAACATTCTTTTGGAATATGTTTTATCTACTGTTTGCAAACGATAGAAATAAATCCCGCTTGCAACAGAGTTGCTATAAAGATCCTGCCCATTCCATTCAACTTCACTAAAACCACCGGGTCTTATTCCATCAATCAGAGTTGTCACTAATTGTCCGGTAATATTATAAATAGAAAGAGTCACTTGCGATTCTTCCGGAAGATAGAATTCTATCGTAGTAGAGGGGTTAAATGGATTAGGATAATTCTGATACAAAGTGAAGTTATTTGGTAAAATAATTTCAGGCTTATTTACAATTGGTTCTAAAATATCAAGCAGAGCTTGCTTGCCTACCCCTTTGTTAGAGCAGTCCACTAAAGCTGCATAAATCTGGGTGGCAAAACCATTACCAGTTTGTTTTAATAATGGATAGATAATGTTATTCATTTCAGATGCTGAAGCTGTCAACGTACTGCTAAAGTTGTCCGAGATACCGCATATATCGTGAGCTTCGACAATCCCATTTCCGTCGGCATCAGCATAAGTTGCCCTTATTACATTCCAGCGGTGAGCCGGTTTTAACTCCCAGATCAAACTGGTGCTGTCAGGACGCATAGGTCCGGTATCCTGCCAGAATATTCCGAGAGGAAGAATGTCGCGTTCATCAACAACACCGTTGTTATCGGTATCACCCGGATAAACAACCGGGCCAACTAAAATTTCTAAAGTGTGAGTAGTTCCCAGAGGATTGCCTGCTCTATCTGTAATTCCGTTTCCCAAAGTAACTGTTATTTTATCGAGAGGTATGAAATTTTCGGGATAACTTGCGATTGAAAAATATTTATCACCTTCGGCATATCTCATGATAAGACTATCACCTTTATCACTTTCAAAAGTTGTGTTAGATGAAAGTGATTGAAAATCCAAGTCGTTATTAAACCAAATTTTGATAGGCTGGTTATAGAGAAAATCATCGTACCCCGATGAAAATGTGTTCAGACTATCGAATGTGAGCTGCTGGGAAAATACATTGGAGGAGAAGAGAATTAATAATCCGATTATTAATAAAATGTAAATATTTTTTCTATTATCAACTTCCATATTATACTCCGTTTTTTTAATCCGATTAAACACTTGTAATATCTGAGAATTATAAACAGAATTACAGTAATAAAATTAATACTCGGACAGGGCAGATCCTTTGCCCTTAAGAATATTTATAGTTTAAAATAGTCTAAAAAATATAGTTGTCAACTTTATCTATTTGTTAGATCACGGCGAGGAAATGATAAAACCTTCTTCACCTACCGCCACAAAGCGGTCTGCATTTCCGGCTACTCCATATATATTTAACAGATCAATTGACAGACCGACTTCCCAAGTGTCGGCATTGGTAGAATATAATGAAAGAGTAAGGCTGTAGGTTGAATCAGTACCGATGATAGATTCGCTTCCGATAGCAACCCATTGTGATTCGTTCCAGGCAATAGATCTGAGGTTATAACTGGCATTTATTGTTTCTATATCCCACGTAAAGCCTCCTGCTGAACGAAGAATATTACCGTGATTGGATACAATGACTGTCTGGCTATTTGATGCAGCTATTGAATTGAGATTGTCTGCAGTTCCTGAGGATTGTTCATACCAGGTGGTTCCATCCTCGTTTGATGCCAGAATAATGCCGCCTTCACCACAGGCAACGAAAACATTTCCTGTCCAGGCGACATCAAGGAGCATCTTATTTGTAACCGGCGAAGGGATTGAATCCCATGTAATGCCATTGGTAGAACGAATAATACGTCCGGCATCGCCAACGGCTATGTATTCTGATCCGGAAGATATCAAAGCATTGAACTGAGCATCAAAGCCGGTATTTGAACTCTCCCAGATAATTCCATTGGTTGATGTGGTAACAGCACCATTTTCACCTATAGCAATAAACAGATTGTCATCATTGGTGATGCCATATAAGTCGGCTGTAGTTCCGGACTGCCATTTTGTCCAGAGAAGACCATCTTTTGATTTTAATATTGTACCATTGTTTCCCACTGCTACATAAGAAGAATCGGAAGCGGTAACATCTCTGAGGGTTTCGCTGGGACCGCTTGGTTGATTTGTCCAGTCATTAGCCGATGGTGAACTGAGAAAAGTTCCGTTCAAACCGACAGCAATAAATTGGCTGCCATCCCAATATATATCGCGAAGGTGGTCCCGATCACCAGAATTAGTAAAGGTCCAGTTAACAGCATCACTTGAATAAAAGATCATGCCATTTTCTCCCACTGCCACATATTCGGAACCATTGTATTCCAGACCAAAGAAATAAGAACGGGTTCCGGCTACCTGTACCTGCCAGGCAGTATCACTGTCAGCCCGGGTAACGATTGAACCTTCCTGCCCGACTGCAACTACCAATGTATCATCGACAAAAATATCATAGAGAACCAAAGTTGGTGATTCATCCATTATTTTCCATGCCAACCCATCCGTAGATTCAAGGATAACATTTGATCCAGTCACATAGAAACCATTATCGGTAGAAATTACACTATACAATGCGGATATGATAAGGGTGTCAATATCATTTTTGGACCAGATGATGCCATTGGATGAGGTTACAATTGTCCCTTCCTGCCCAACAGCCACATATAAATCTCCACTCCATACAATGTCATAAAGCCACATATCAGTACCAGTGGAATCAACTAAAGTCCAGTTATAGCCGTTTGATGATGAGATAATCAGACCATCATCCCCAACTGCAATAAATTTGTTATCAT
>DAOWMZ010000060.1 GCA_030642845.1 Candidatus Zixiibacteriota bacterium | reverse complement strand
ATTTAGATTCCGAAGGATTAGTGAATGATAGTAACACTGACAAATATAATGAGTTAATTGGAATCTTTTCTTTTATCAAACTTAATTTGTATGATGATATAAATTCCCATTAATTAATCAATTTACTTATGAATATCTCGTAAAAATTCTTCGACTTCGGGGATGCCGCCCTGGAAAACAAGATAGCCGTTGTAAGGCTCTCGTTTGGTGATCTCATCACTGATCGGAGTCAGCATTATCTCTTTTACTTTCTCCATATCATCAGTCTGCCCTAATGCCCAACCCAATTTTACATAAGCAACTTCGGGCAACATATTCTCAGTCGGGATAATACCTATGCTCATCAAATCACGTCCGGTATCATAGACAAACATGTGTACATAGCCCCACAATGTCTGCACCGTCATATAAATAGCTACGCCCGCTTTAGTCGCCCGTTCAATAGCCGGATAAACAGGTTTGTTGACATGCCCAAGACCCGTTCCGGCAATCACGATTCCTTTGTAACCATTGGCAACCAATGAATCAATAATATCCGGTTGCATGTTGGGATAATAATAAACAAGGGCAACCTTCTCTTCAAAAACAGGGGTTATCTTAACATCACGGTCATTGCGGCGTTTGTTGTAATTATGCTTTATCGGAGTAATCTTTTCAGTGTCGATCATTGCAACAGGGATATCTCCGATAGTCCGGAAAGTCGAGCGATAAGATGAGTGCATTTTTCTTACCCGAGTACCCATATGAAGAAGCCCATATTCATCAGAAGTCGGACCGAACATACAGACCAATACTTCGGCAATATCAGATTCAGCAGCCGCTTTAGTGGCATGGATAAGATTTAGCGCTGCATCCGATGACGGCCTGTCGGATGATCTCTGCGAACCAACCATTACAATCGGGATGGGAGGGTTTTGTACCATAAAAGAGAGTGCAGCGGCAGTGTGGTGCATAGTATCAGTCCCATGGCCGATTACAATGCCGTCTATCCCCTTTTCAATCTGTTCTCCGATTGCTTTAGCTAAAACTGTGTATTGCTTCGGTCCCATATTCTCACTGAAAACCGCAAAGAGCTTATCGGTTGTCAAATTACAAATATCTGCTAATTCAGGAACTGCACCATACAATTCCCCCGGAGAGAATGCAGGTATAACAGCACCGGTTCGATAATCAAGTCGGGAGGCAATTGTTCCGCCGGTTCCGAAAAGTTTGATATTGGGTTTGTTTTCCGAAACTGGGAATTCTTTTTCGGGGATTTTATAATGAGCTTCTTTGTAACCGCATTCTTTTATATTCTCAATAGTGTCGGTTGCAATTCCGATATTGTAGCCGGTTATAAGTTTGAGAACAATGTGCTTGTCATCATCATTTTCCGATCGAGGTAAAACTATACCATTAAACTCACCACGGGTGCTTGATATAACAGCTTCACTCCAGACCCGAACATTGAACTTTTTCAGGATGGCTAATGCCTTTCCCTTATACCCCTGATTACCTTCAGCCATTGTTCACAACCTTTTCCACTTCAGCTTTAAGCTCTTTGAGCGAAACATTCCCGATAGCATCATTTCTCAACTGCCCCATCAGCCATGAAATGGCTTTTATTGGATTAAATTGAGATGAGTAATTCTTAAAGTTCTTTAACGATTCAGGAATCTTTTGTAATATTTGATCCATACTCTTTTTAGAATAACCAAATTCATCTAAAGCGGATGAAATGTCATATCCGGGATTTATTACATAGAGAGGTAAAACCTCTTTGATTATTTCCGGTCTGATACCGTCAGTAAGAATGTATTCGAACAATGAATAAATATTCTCATCTGTCATCATATCAGGAACTTGTTTCCGTCCATTAAGATTCTTCAAAGTATGTCCGATTATTGTCCCTGCCAATTTGGGTGGACACTTAGTCTTATCTATAATCTTTTTTATCAACGGGAAATAATTTTTTATCAGTATATACGGGAAACAATCTGCGGGTATTTTCCATTCTCTAAGCTGTATGACACTCTCGCTGACATCCTGTGGTAATGAATTACGAATCTTCTCAACTAATTCATTTGAAATTGATAATGGGGCTGAATCAGTATCAGGATACATCCTATTCGGTCCTGGTAGAACCCGTTCAAATATCGTTGTCCCATCGGAAAGAGCTTTGCGGGTTTCGTTGGGAACACCTTCCATTGCTAATTGACAGCGTTCTTCGATAGTTTCTAAAGCTGTAGCAACATCATCTTCCGGCCCCCAGAAAATAAGCTGGGCATCATCTTTGTCAGGATTTAGTTTATTAACAAGTAACAGAATCTGTTCTGATTGGAATGTGATGTTATCAATCTGTTCCCTATGAATCATATTAGGACGTTCAAGGCAGGCAATTACTTTCAGTCGGTCGCTGATTTCATTTGCAAATATTTTTCCTGGCTGTGTAAAATGTGAGAGGATTCCTTTAAATTTCGGAAGACATACGAGTATAACTTTATGGTTATTTATTTCTGCAGGCAAATCCAATAGAGCATCTCTGTTTTCAGTTATATCATTGTGTGAAATTTTCCATTCGGAAGGATTATTAATCCTGTCTGTAAGAATTTCTTTAATATTCAGAAGAGCTTTTTGTCGGAAGGCTTCAACATGAGTCAGTTCCGGGATCCATTTAATATGAGAGACTCCCTTGATTTCAACTCTGGTTCCACCATTAATACTGACATTGACATCCTGCCTACCGGCACCGATACCGGTACGGACTTTACCGTTGCTTCGAGCTAAAAATCGTAGATACTGGCCGGCTTCAGCCGCTTCATCGGGGGTAATCATGTCCGGATAGGTAACCATTTCAATCAAAGGGATTCCCAAACGGTCAGTAGTGTAAATACGTTCATGACCAATATCGGAAACTTCACGACAGGAATCTTCTTCTATGCTTAATTGAATTATTCTGATCTTTTTATTGCTGATGGGGATTTCACCTTCGATCCCTACAATTGCTGTTCGTTGAAATCCGGTTGGAATACTCCCATCGAGATACTGCTTGCGTGTAATATGCAGTTCACCTACAACATTAGTTTTTAACATAAGTGAAATTTCAAGAGCAATTTCAAGAGCCTGTTGGTTTATCTTAAAGGGAGGGGTGTCATCAACATCATAGGTACAGGCGGTCTCATATTTCAAATGATAGGTAATATTTTTGCGGGTCTTTTTTTCCATCAAAGCGGTTCCGTCATACTCCCCCATTTCGCTGAGAGTTGGCCGCATATGACGGATAACTTCGGCATCAAACTCACCTTTCTTCTGATACAAACCGGCAGGACAGCGACAAAACAGTTTTTCTTCGGTGAATAGCTGCTGGTGTATCTCAAGACCACTTTTGAAACCGAGTTTCTGATAAGTTTCAAGAGTAGCATCTTTGCGCGGGATATATCCGGTTAGCTCTTTTGTTTTTTGATAATTGTCTTGAGAATCCAATGCCTCTTTATTACCGGAATTTATAACAGCTTTTTTTGTCTGACCCAAAGTCTTCTCTCCAGATGCAAAAAGTTCTAATACAAACTCAAATTCTTACTGAGCTTGCGGCCCGATAGGATAATCAAAGAAGATCGTTTTGGCAACATATTCAAGATGAATTTAAGAAAAAGAATCAATTTTCTTTTAACGGTACCAGCATATTAAAATAAGCTTTCTGAAGGATTGATAACCCTTTTTGGCTCATAGATGAAGATAGTTCTTTTAATGAATCACTGACATTCTCAAACAGATCATCTGATAAAATATGAAGCGAAGTAGGGCCATTAATACGAGAAATGCTGTAATAATCACCTTCAATGTACCCAATTAAATACCAATCAGAGAATTGGGCAAAACGAATATCCTGATCTGTAGAATCAAATAGATTTTTACCAAATGAATAATCCTCATAAGACAGGCCAAGCTTGCCCATAACCGTTGGAAGAATATCAATTTGGCTTCCCAAAAGCCCATTGGAAGGGCAGCCATTTTGAAATTCAATTGAATCGGTATTCAAAAATAGCAAAGGGATATGATATTGAGTCAAATCGAGATCCAGTTTGGATTTATAAGGCATTCCATTATCTGAAGTTATCACTATAACGGTATTGGAATAAGCTGAATCATTAGCTAAGCTTCTAACGAACCTTCCTATTGCCCAGTCAGAATATTTGAATGCATTCAGACGCTCTACGTCTTTTACTGTGTCAGGTAGAGGGTCAAAGTTTACGTTGGGCAACAACCAGGGACCATGATTGGAAGCAGTCAACAGGGTAGCAAAATATGGTTTCTTGATTTCTTTTAACTCTTCCAAAGCCCTGTCAAACATAACATGATCCGGTACTCCGAGGGTGCTTAATTTTTCTGAACTGTCATAATCAAAAAGGGAATGCATTCGCTTGAATCCATTGGACATCAAAAACCCCTGCATATTGTCAAAATGCGGATCATGGGTTGTGAAAAAGATAGTCTCATAACCATGTTCCAACAAGATATTAGGCAATCCCCAAAAGTTGTTTTGCCCGGATACCTGCTTCATAACTGATTTCCCAAATATTAATGGAGAACCATAAAGAGTGCAGAATATTCCACTATATGTATGATTACCAGAAGAATAAATATTTGTAAATAACGTTCCGTTTTCAGCCAGGCTATCAAAGTTCGGAGATAAATCATAAGGCAACATATTATCAAGACACCCAATTCGGGTAGCTCCAAAAGATTCTATTATTATTAGGATTACATTAGGAGAACTTGAGTTCTTTTGTTCAAATTTCACTTCACGATGTATTCTGTTACTGTCAATTTCAAAGCCAAGAATATCTGTCAGAATCGAATCTGCTTCAGGGATGGCAATTTCCCGCATCAGGGCATCGGTCTCTTCTTTGCTTCCGGCATCATAAACAGCATCTCTTAAAAATGTAAAAGTCGGGTTTAGTGCAAGTTGATTGGCAGTGTGATATTCTGAGAAATATGCCGTTCCCCATGTAAGTGGAGCTTTTTCTTCAATTCTCCCTCTCCCCCCGATAACAAGAAGAATAATCACAAATGGCAGATAAATCAAATTCACCCAAATCGGTGATTCTGAATGATTTCGTTTTAACCTGTTAACAACTTTTGATACTAACCAAACAAAAAGACCAAGAACCGCAAAGTATAAAATAAAATAAAATATTACATTATAAGTTTCCCAAATCATTGAAAACATAAATCCCGGATCCTCAGTCCACTGCAGAGCCATACCGTTTAAGCGGGAATTAAAAAATTTATAAAACTCAATATCACATAAGTGAATAAAGAATACAATTGATGTAGATATAAACAGTATTGATAGGTTTATTCTTCGCATTATCCTGTTTTTGAGTACTTCAATCCCCGGAATAACAGCTAAAAAATATAGAATTACTGTCATATAACAGGCAATGGCGATATCGAATCTTAGTCCAACAATAAAAGATTCAAAAATTACCGTTCCCGGAATTGCTTCAATGCGATCACCCAAATTAAGTAATAATATAAAACGCCACAATTGGAAAAAGATTATCAGTAAAGACCATATCGCAAACGAGTACAATGCGGGACCGGAAATATATCTCGATTTTAACAGCAAATCTTATTCTCCACAATAAAATGAGCTTTATAATGTGTTTACCTGCCTTCAATGTCAAGAGAACAGAGTAATTACAACTGAACTAACGATAGACACACCCGCGAAACAACCCTAACACATTACATTGCAACATAGTACAACGCCAATTGGTTGTATTCCAATTATAACTATATCATAAAATTTATAAATAGATTAACAAGACATACATTGTCTTACTATAATTGATTAAAAAAGCTACTTTAAAGTAGCTTTTTTAGTAAAAAATATAAAGATAAGTAGGCATATTTATCATTTTTTTCTTTCATTTTTCCAACAATATCCTATAATGTAGTAGTCTGTTAAAAAAAGTTACAATACTTTCCATGTTTTACAACGTTGCGGTCGATATGTCTGTGTTGAAGAAGTTAAAAAAAATCAAAATAATATATAAACTTTCGTGGAGGTCTATGTGAAAAAGGGACTCTTAACGGTTATTTCTGTGCTAATTTGCCTGATATTAGCTGGCACAGCTTTTTCTGGTCAGGTCGTCACCCTCAAAAATGCATCTACTCATGCAGTTGTGACAGATTTGGATCAGGATGGAATAAATATCAATATGGGTATCGGGGAAATTGAAATCACTGATATCCTGACAACACGCGGTGAATTTTCACTGATGACCTTCAATGGCTGTGCTCGTTCAGATGAATTAGGCGAGCCAAATCTTCCTCTTATGAACAGATTGGTCTCAATTCCTTTTGGATGCGAATTAAATGTTGAAGTCATTAGTTATGAGATTGAAGAAATTAAATTATCTGATTATAACATCATTAACCCTTTGATGCCGGTACAACCTTCGGTATCAAAATCGGAAGATCCGAGTTCTATTCCATTTGAATATAATAACGCCTCTTATACTTCAAATACCTATTACTCTCTCCCTCTGGTCAGAGCAGAAGTATTAGGGACAATGCGTTCGGTTCATATGGGTTTAATCTCAATATCACCGGTACAGTATAATCCTGTTGAGAATATTCTTATAATCTACAAAAACATTGATGTTCAAGTTACTTATGAACACCCGGACTGGGCAGCTACTCAGGAAGCTAAAGAAAAATATTATTCCCCGGTTTTTAGTGGGGTTTATAACAACATTTCCAATTATTCTCAACAAGATAAAAACTCAAGAGCTGATCTTGTTGAATATCCTGTAAAGTATGTGATAATTTCTGACCGGATGTTTGAATCCCAGTTACAGCCTTTTATTGAATGGAAAACCAAAAAAGGATTTATTGTAATTGTAGCTTATACCGATGTTATTGGTTCGACTACATCACAGGTAAAAGCATATATCCAGGGACTATATAATGATGGCACTCCGGAAGATCCGGCTCCATCATTTGTCCTTTTTGTCGGTGATGATCAGGAGATACCATCTTATACTGGCTACAGTGGTCATATATCCGACCTTTGGATGTGTGAATTCACTGGAGACAATTATCCTGAAATCTACTATGGTCGGTTTTCAGCCCACACTCCAGCTCTTCTACAACCACAAATTGATAAAACTCTGGAATACGAACAATACCTTATGCCTGATCCCAGTTATCTGGCTGAAGTTACTTTGATTGCTGGTGTTGACGGCACCTACGCCATAACCCACGGTAACGGTCAGATTAACTATGGTACAAATCATTATTTTAACGCCGCTCATGGCATTATAGATCATACCTGGCTCTACCCTGCATCCAGCGGTGGTGGTGTTTCTGATGATGTCATACAAACCGTTCAGGATGGTATTGGATTCATGAACTACACGGCTCATTGCGGACATAGTGAGCAATCCAGTCCCAATTTTAATACCGGTGATATAGCAACTCTGACCAATGACCACATGTATCTTTTAGGCATTGGTAACTGCTGTTCGGCTAATACCTTCGGTTCTGAATACAGTACCCCAAGTTTTGGTGAAGCATTTTTGCAAAAAGCCAATGGCGGAGCTATTGGTTATATTGGCGGAACTAACTCAACTTACTGGGATGAAGATTACTGGTGGGGTGTTGGTAACGGCCCTATTATTGGCAGTGGTGCAACTTACGAACAGACCGGACTTGGTGCTTATGACGGTGTTTTCCATGATCATGGTGAAGCATTATCAGATCATTATATTACAAACAGTGCAATAATATTCCGCGGCAATCTCGCTGTTACCGAATCTGGAAGTAGTAAGACAGCATATTACTGGCAGATCTATTGCCTTATGGGCGACCCGTCGGTTATAACATACATGGGTGTACCTGCTGTAAACAATGTCACACACCCCAGTGCACTTGTTTTTACCTCTCCGACAATTACAGTTGATGCCGATCCTTATTCTTATGTTGGCATATCAGTAAATGGTGTTTTACACGGTGCCGGATTTGTGGATGAAACCGGTACAGTTGAAATTCAACTTGATCCCTTCACTCAACCGGATATCGCTGATATAGTAATAACCTGTCAGAACAAACAACCATATGTATCAACATTCCAGCTATTCACTCCCGATGGTGCTTAT
>DAOWMZ010000325.1 GCA_030642845.1 Candidatus Zixiibacteriota bacterium | reverse complement strand
GCTGTAAATAGCAGCATCAGGGACAGCTTTATTGACAACCCGTTTAATTTTTTTCAGTTCTTCCATGAGGTTGGACTTTGTATGAAGACGACCGGCAGTATCTACCAGAAGCAAATCGGCATTACGAGCCGCTGCTGCTTTTGCAGCATCAAAAGCAACTGCTGCCGGATCAGCCCCTTCCTGCGATTTAACAATATCAACGTTGCTTCGTTTCGCCCAGATTTCAATCTGATCAATTGCTGCTGCACGGAATGTGTCACAGGCAGCTATAATTACTTTTTTACCATTTTTGGAAAATTGAGTTGCTAATTTACCAATTGTGGTTGTTTTACCAACACCATTTACACCAACAATCAACCAAATCACAGGTTTTTTATCATCGCTGTTTAAAAGGGGAGTTTTATCACAAGAAAGAATTTGCGTAATCTCTTCTTTAAGGAGATTAATTACATCGGTACCGTCTGTGAGCTTGCGTTCTTTGGCTTTTATTTTGATGCTTTCAATCAATCGCATTGTAGCTGCTACGCCAACATCAGCTTCAATAAGAACCTCCTCTATGTCATTAAGTAGATCGTCATCTATCTTACGTAAATGGACAATTTTAGAAATCTGTCCGATTAAACGATCTTTGGATTTGCTGAGAGATTTTTTCAGCTTATCGAAAGGATTAAACATGTCCGCTCCGTAGTATTACTGGTTCTCGTCCGATTCCGATGTCGATGGGAGAGGCATTTCTATTCGTTCTCTTATGGCATCCGGGATCTCGTCATTAATATTTGCAAGTTCCATTTCTGCATCAATGTCTTTGATAACTGTGATGATTTCTTCGTCTTCTTTATCCTCATTAAATCTGACTGCTACTATTTGTGAAATGCCGGGTTGTTCCATGGTGACACCATAGAGATTACTGGCTACTTCCATAGTGATTTTATTATGAGTGATAGTAACAAACTGGGTCTGATCTGAGAATTTATCAATAATTTTCAGGAAGCGGCGGCAATTGGCATCATCAAGAGGAGCATCGATTTCATCGAGAATACAGAATGGGGATGGCTTAACGAGGTATAAAGAGAACAAGAGAGAGATTGCAGTCAGAGCCCGTTCACCACCCGACATCATAGTGATCGATAAAAGCTTTTTACCACGGGGACGAGCTATAATATCAATATCGGATTCCAGTGGATCATTAGGGTCAATCAGTTTGATAGTTGCTTCACCACCAGTGAATAATTCTACGAAAAGCATCTTGAAATTCTGTTGTACTTTTTCAAAAGTCTCGTTGAATAATTGACGGGCAGTTTTATTGATCTTTGAGATAGTCTTTTTGAGATCATCCCGGGCACTTTCAAGATCACTGATTTGTTCACCCAGGAAAATTTCTCTTTCACTGGAAGTTTTATATTCTTCCAGAGCAAGCAGATTAACTACTCCATAATTTTTAAGTCTCTCTTTTAGTTCTCTCAAGTGGTTTTGGGCGTTAGAATAATCAAGTGATTCATCAGGGCAGTGAATATCAGTAAGAGTATAAATGTCCGCCTCAAATTCTTCTCTTATCCGATCCGAAATAGCTTTAATTTCTGATTCAAATGTCGCCTGACGCATTTCCAGTTGATGTCGTTCATCCGAAGAAGTTTCTTTCTCAACCCGGATCTTTTTTAGTTTGGTTTCTTTGTCGTTAATCTCTTCCTGAATTTCAGATCGTACACCCTGGAGTCGATTCTGGCTCTCGTTAATATGAGATCGTTTGTCGAAAACTTGTTTTAGTTCCTGTTCCAGTCGATTTATTGATTCAGCTGAAGTTTCAATTTCATTTTCGGCTTCATTTATTTCTGATTTCTTAATTACGGTTGTATTGGCAATTTCATCACGAAGCTGCATGACATGGGAAAGTTTGCTTTCAGTCTGTTCAATCCGGCTGCGAGCTTCAACAACACCAACCTGTAATTTTGAAACCTGTTTAAGAGCTGAGGAAGAGGCATGTTCATACTCAGACAAACGATCATCCGCTTTAGTCATCGAAAAAAGCAAATGCTCTTTTTGTCCGGCTAATTCGGTATAGTTTAAATTCAGGGAATATTGGCGATTTCGGATACTTTCAAGTTTAGCAGAATTCGTTTTGTATTCACTTTCCAGACGATTAATTTCCGATTCATTGGTTTTGTTCTGATACTCAAGATCATTCAATTCCTGTTGGATATTTTGAATTTCTTCGGTAAGAGTTTCATTCTCTTCGGTTAGTGTACCCGACTGGGCTCTTACACCGGCAATTTCTGCAATGATTGAGCTGCGTTCTTTCTCTATCTGCTGATGTTGTTCAACAAGTTTATTGAGCAGAGTTTCCTGCTCGGCAACTTTTTCTTTCCGGCGGAAGAGAGGGAATTTGTCATCCGAACCACCTGATATAATATTTCTACTATAGACCAGGCCATCAAGGGAGACTGCCTGAAATCCGTAGGGTAAACGTTCCAATATTGCCGAAGGATCGGCGCCGCTTTTAAATATAGCAGTACGGGACAAAACCGCCTGCATTAACGGACGTAGATTTTCATCAGTCGAGATATAACTGTCAAGCCAACCGACAAACTCAGGCAAGTCAAGAGGAGGTCTTTTCACAACCGGATTGAGCATCCCGCTATTTGGTACCAGAATACCTATCTTTCCTTTTTTCTCAGCTTTTAGATGAGTGATAACTTCTTCGGCTGTTTTTCTGTCGTTACAAACAATGTACCCGGCCAGTTCACCCAAAGCAGCTTCGGTGGCTATTTCCATTCCCTCGGAAGGGACAAATTTTTCTGCGACAGTTCCGGTAATTCCCGGCCATCTTCCCCGTTCTTCCATAGTTGCTACAACACCCGATTCGTAGCCTTCGTACTGGACAATCATTTCTTCAAGAAGAATTTTACGAGCCTGACAGGCTTCACGGGATGCAACCAGATTAGCTAATTCGACTCCTAATTCCTCGTTTTTCTCAACGAGGTTTTCAAGTTCATTAGTGAGTTCTTCGAGCTTTGAATGAATAGTTGATTTTTGGGATGTGAATTCTGAAAGTTGGTTCCGGGTCAATTCTAATTTCTCTCTTAATGGTTTGAACTGATTTTGTTTTTCTTCAATATCATTTTTTAATTTTATTGTC
>DAOWMZ010000316.1 GCA_030642845.1 Candidatus Zixiibacteriota bacterium | reverse complement strand
TAGGTCGAAACTCCTGTAGTTTCGACACAAACAGGATTAACCACATTAACACTACTCTCCAAATTCTCCATCTAAATCATAACTCTCTTTTATCCCCCAATCATCATCATAATAACCATCTCTCCTATAGGCTCGAAGAGTCGAATACTTCCATTCAAAAGGACTTTGAACAAGATTATGTTTAACCGGATTATAATGGATATAATCTATATGCCTATTCATATCTTCCTGATCCCTGATTATATGATCCCAAAAACGATACTGCCACAATCTTCCTGAATGTAGTTTATAACGTAATCGATAATGTGATGAGAATTTTAATTTAAACTTCTTCATCAAACCTGAAAGATTTTCATTTTGTGGATCAATTAAAAGATGGAAATGATCAGGCAAAACAACCCAGGCAATAATATCAAATTGTTTAGATGATTTCATGGATTTCATTGATTTTGTAAAAATATCAAAATTATTAATAAGAATTTTATTTCGGTTATAAGTTACATGGGTTAAGAAATAAATATTTCCTTTATTGTAATATCTTCGGATATTAGTCATAGGATAATTAAATCATTCCTACATAAGATTCAAGAAGAATGTCGAAACCTCAGGGGATTTCGACCTACGAAGACTTATAATCTATTCAGTAAATTCTACTTACTTTACTAATCTTTTGGTGATTTCATCAGCCATGTGGAATCCTTCATCGGAGAGCCTAAGGCTGCCTTTGTCGGGGACAAGATGACCTGATTCGATAAAGAGATCATATTGTTTTTTATTCAGACGGTCACGCAATGATATTCCAAATCTTTTTCTGAAAGCAGAGCGGTTGATTCCTTTGGACATCCTCAAGCCAAGCATAATTGCTTCGATCATCCGTTCTTCAGGTCCTGATTCATCAACAGTTCTGGGTAAAATTCCGGAATGTAATTTGGAGTTGTATTCGTTTAGATTGTCGATATTATAAAACCTCTGGCTGTTGATAAACGAATGAGCCGAGGGTCCCAATCCGAGATAATCACTTCCGTCCCAATAACGTATGTTGTGTCTGCACTCGAAACCTTCTCTGGCAAACGATGAAACTTCGTAGCGGTGATAACCCTCTTCGGACATCTTTTCGCAACCCCCTTTATAAAGCCCGAGCATCAAATCTGAATCGGGGAGTTTTAGTTTACCATTATCAATCTGTTTAAAAAGTTTTGTTCCGGGTTCAACTGTTAATTGATAAAATGATATATGTGCCGGCTCCAAATCTAATAATTGATCAATGTCAAATGACAGTCTCCGACTGTTTTGGTAGGGGAGGCCAAAGATCAAATCAACTCCAAAGTTTTTAATATCCAGTAGATTGGCATTATAAACCGCCAGATAGCTGTCGTGAATGCTGTGTTTCCGATCCAGCAGTTTTAAGGTTCCGGTATCAAAAGACTGAATTCCGAAAATTGGCCGGTTAATCCCTAATTCTGAAAGTACTTTTAATTTTTCAAGAGTTACTGTTTCGGGATTGCATTCAATAGAAAATTCAAGGTTATCTGAGATAGTAAAGTATCGTTTGAGGTGGCTAAGCCACTCGGCAAACCAGCTGAGGCTG
Source organism: Candidatus Zixiibacteriota bacterium (assembly GCA_030642845.1). GTDB lineage: Bacteria > Zixibacteria > MSB-5A5 > GN15 > FEB-12 > DAOWMZ01. The sequence goes on along the minus strand of DAOWMZ010000316.1, from coordinate 1,634 downwards.
GTCATAGATGGTGTTCCTCCTCCGATAAAAATTGTTTCTATTTCCGCATATTGGAGGTAGGGATCTTCGGAAGCTAATTCGGTTTCAATACAGAGAGACCGATAAAAATCTTTTTCATCCTCTTTATTGTACGATTCTTTATAGAAATCGCAATATGAGCACTTGTTTTTACAAAATGGAAAATGAATGTATAGACTTATTTGCATGTATTAGATTGATATGCCGAGCCGGTCCCAGCGAATATGCGACGGAAAATTATACAGAGCATATCCAATCCAGTGAACCGCATCGACAACGTATGGAAAGCCCCATCCGGGAGCATCGGCATCAGGTTCCCATGACCAGTACACAAAAACAGCCTTTCCTCTGATGTTGTCTTCAGGGACGCATCCCCAGAAACGGCTGTCGCGACTGTCATCCCGGTTATCACCCATGACAAAATATTCTCCCTCCGGGACCTGATATGGCCCGAAATTATCACGGTAAGAAAGATCACCGGGGATAATTCGTTTGTCATTGTTTTTGGAATGTACCGGTATTTCAGCAACCTGATCGTTCACATACAGGATCTTATCAGCAATCTGAACTGTCTGCCCCGGAAAAGCTACTATCCTCTTAATAAAATCCTTAGCCGGATTATTGGGATATTTGAATACAATAATATCCCCGATTCTGGGGGAAGTTCCGTATTCATAAGCTAGTTTATTGACGAAAATATAATCACCGGCATATAGGGTGTCTTCCATTGAATCGGAATTTACCCGGTAGGCTGATACGACAAAAACTCTCAAAAGAATTGCCGCCACCAGAGCGATCATGCCGGTTTCTACATATTCCCGCCAGACCGGTTTTTTTACTTTCCGGTTTAAGACTTTTTTGGTCTGTTTATTGACCTCAGCCTTTTTTATCTCCTGTATAAGAAAGTCTTGATCCATACTTTAAAGGTTATCGGTTTTATCCCATACTTCTTTAGTATTGGAATGATAATTTATTATAAATATAAGGGTATGTTGAGTTTAAGCAAGGATTTCCGATTATTGGCTGTTACTGCAGCATAAAGGGACGGATTATATCGCTCATAAATTGCACAATTTGTTATGTTGCTTTAAGTTATATGTTCTCATCTCTTGACAAAAAGAGATATTAATGTAAATTATTGATGCAAGGGTATGAATTCAACTTCCTGTAAATTGGGAGTCAGAAATTAAATAGGGATAAATAATATTATGCAGAATTTTGTTTTAATTAGATCTTTTTCCACAAGGATAATCTTTTCCACGATTGGCCTGATTCTATTTTTCACCTGTCTGTTTTCCGGTAATCTTATGGCTGTAAATATTGAATGCTCAAAAATTAATAATCATAATTTTCGTATTACACAAGCCAGCTCATCAAGTTCTCAGGATAATTATGATGTCCTGTCTTATGATATTGATCTTAAAATCAAGCATACAGACCCGGATAAAATAAGAGGAACAGTTGGATTTGAAGCTCTGATATTAGAGGATAATGTAGGCGAGATACAAATTAACCTTGCTGATAATATGACGGTCGTTTCGGTTTATAATGAATCCGTACAGCTTGGATTTAATCATGCTGACAATTTAATAACCGTTACTCTTGATAGGATCTAC
>DAOWMZ010000257.1 GCA_030642845.1 Candidatus Zixiibacteriota bacterium | reverse complement strand
TTTTTTTAATATTCTCTATTGAAACAGCTTACACTACCACAATTGATAGAGAAAAATTGCGTTGGGTAAGAAATAAACCACTAATCAAAGAAATTATAATCAACGGCAATCAGCATTTTTCTGACAGTGAAATAAAAAAAATAATGTACTCCAAGATACGAAGCGGCTGGGCAGCAATAAAAGGAGATAGGCGATCAAAAGTTCAACGAGAAACTTTGGGACGAGATACTCTGGAAATTAAATTTATTTATTTAATAGATGGTTTTTTGGGCATACAGATTAACGAAGAATTTGAAATGATAGAAAATGATTCATCTGCCAGAGTTGTTGTCACTGTTTTCGAAGGACGTCAGTTTATCTATGGGGAAAAGATTATCGAGGGAGATTACCCGGTTCGATTTAAAGATGAATTTGAAAAGAGAGCCAAAAAACTAAAAACCGGAAAACCGATAGATTATTTTAAAATGCGTCAGATAACTTATGATCTAAAAACAATTCTGGCAAACAACGGCTATCCATACGCCAATGTAATACCCCATATTGACACAAGTACAGTCTCTTCGTCAACACCAATCAGGTTTAATATTTTTTCTGATTCGCTGGTTAAAATTGGTGATATAGTAATAGAGGGATCTGACGAATATCCGGAGTATGCTGCCCAAAGAGAATTGAAAATTAAACCAGGGAATACTTATCGACGCAATGATATTGTGGAATCGGAAAGGCGGCTCTTTGAATCAGGATATTTCAGCACTTTGCAATTACGGCAGGCTGAAATTCAAACAAATAAATATGTCCCTGATTTTGTCTTACAGGTGCGTGAACGAAAACCGAAATATGTAACGATCAAAACCGGAGCCGGGCAATCGGAATATGCCGATTTAAGTTGGAATTTATCTGCTGGAGTGGGTAAGAGGAATATGTTTGGATCACGCAAGGTTGATCTACTGGGAAGTATTGTCTATGGCGTAGGTAGGGACAGCCGTATCATTGAAAACCTCATACGAGTCCGCTATACCGAACCCTGGTTTCTTGGAATACGGATGCCATTATCACTCTCATTCACTTTTGAACCGAAAGTTAAGCACCCTGTGCAGGATTTCAGGGTGAAGCAATGGAAGGCGACTATTTCAACAACCAAAAATTTCAGCCCCCGTACTAAGGGATATTTGGGATTGGAATATCAGCAGGTCGATATCAGCGGCGTTCCCGAAGAGCTGAAGGATGAAGTAAGAAAAGAAACCGAAGGTTTATCCATTCGCAGACGTTTGTATCTAACTATGAACAGAGATAGCCGTGACAATATATTCAATCCCCGAACTGGTTCTGTACGAGAGATCTCAATTGATTATTTTGGTGGTTTTCTTGGAGGAGATGACCATTTCACCAAAGTGGAAAGTTTTATTTCAACCTATCGTATCGTATGGCCGGGATGGACCTATGCTGTCCGTTTAAAAGGGGGGTGGGTAAATGCTTTTGGTGAATCCGAACTGGTTCCTTCAAAAGACCGACTGTTTTTAGGTGGTGCAAACTCAATCAGAGGATTCCGTGAAAATTCAATTGCCCCTCTGCAGGAAGATAGTTTACCTGGTGCCGGTTTTTCGATTATTTTCAATCAGGAATTCAGGTGGAAAACTATCCAGATTTTTAACTGGATACCGGGTGCAAAGGATCTGTTTAAGACTCTTCCAATCTGGCAGTCCCTCTTTTTTGATATAGGGAATGGCTTCAAAGAAATTGATAAATTCAGGTTCGGTGATTTAGCTTTCACTTATGGAACTGGTTTTCAGATTCAATCTCCGGCCGGTCCAATCCGGCTTGATTATGCTCGGCGCATCAAAACTAAAACTATACCCCTTGATGACCGCTGGCATTTTACTATATTATATGCATTCTAACTGTCTCATTTTCAGGAACAGTTTGATATTAAGTTAGTTGTTACGGTAACAGGAATTTGTTGCGTAATTATTTAAATGATAACATTTAGAAGGTGAATAATGGAATTTATATATCTTGATCATAATGCGACTACTCCGGTGGATCCTGAAGTTGTTGAAGCTATGCTGCACCAGTTAAAAGAGAACTATGGCAATGCCAGCAGTGTTCATTCCTCTGGTCGTGATGCAAAAGTAGCTTTGGAAAATTCACGGGAGCAAATTGCAGAGTTTATTAACTGTGAACCATCGGAACTCTATTTTACCTCCGGTGGTACAGAATCAGATAACCTTGCAATTCTCGGTGCCGCTTACCAGTTAAAATCACGATGCGACCATCTGATTGTCGGAGCTACAGAACATCATGCTGTTCTGGAACCGGCTGAATATCTGCACGAAAAAGAAGGATTCAAACTGGATCTTTTGCCGGTTGATAGCGATGGTATTTCATCGCCTGAAAAACTTGCTGAATTGATAAATGACAAAATCGCTATTGTGTCTGTGATGCAGGCAAATAATGAGACCGGAGCTATCCAGGACATAGCTGCTCTTACAAATATTACAAAGGAAAAAGGAATTCTCTTTCATACTGATGCTGTTCAGGCAACCGGAAAAATAAAAGTTGATGTCAAAGAACTTGGTGTGGATTTGTTGTCTTTGACAGGGCATAAGATTTATGGCCCCAAAGGAACCGGTGCATTGTATATAAAACAGGGTGTAAAAATCGCCCCTCTGTTTTATGGCGGTTCGCATGAAAAGAAACGCCGTCCCGGAACTGAAAACATTGCCGGTGTTGTTGGTTTAGCCAAGGCTCTGGAAATTGCCGGCAAACGGATGGAGCAGGATTATAAAATGCACAAAGAACTCTCCCGGTATTTTATTGAAAAAGTCACAACACTTATCCCCGATGTTCACTTCAATGGCCCCCGTGAAAAAAGAGTAATGCCAACCATGAATCTCTCTTTTTGTGGTATTGAAGGGGAGTCGATTCTTCTTTCTCTTGATATGGAAGGAGTCGCCTGTTCATCCGGTTCCGCCTGTACTTCGGGAGCCACTGAACCGTCTCATGTGTTAGATGCTATGGGTATGGATAAAGTCGATGCTCAGGGTGCTATTCGATTCTCAATGGGGCGTTCTACCACCAAAGAACAGCTTGATTATGTTATTGAAAAGCTTCCGCCAATTGTTGAGAGGCTTCGTGAAATGTCACCTATTTATCGCAGCAAGGCAAAATAATAATTATGTCCGGAAAAGTTCTGGTAGCAATGTCGGGCGGGGTTGATTCCTCGGTTGCAGCCCTGTTGTTAAAAGAGCAGGGTTACGATGTAGTGGGGGCGCATATGAAGATGTGGGACTATGTCGATGTCGGCGGGGATATTTACAAAGACGGTCGCTGCTGCACGATTGATTCTATCACCGATTGCAGGATGATTTGTGATAAAATTGATGCTCCTTTTTATGTTCTTAATATGTCAGAAAAATTCCGATCAACTGTGATTGAAAATTTTGTTTCCGAATACAAAGCGGGAAGAACTCCCAACCCCTGTGTCCTTTGTAATACTGATATCAAATGGGCGGCTTTTCTGGATAAAGCAAGAGAGATTGGTTGTGATTATATCGCAACCGGACATTATGCCTATGTCGAAAAGAATGATGGCGGACATTTTCAGATAAGAAAAGGTGTAGATGTCACTCGTGACCAATCCTATTTCCTATGGGGGATAACGCAGGATGCTTTGTCGATGACCCTGATGCCATTGGGTGGATATCTTAAGAGTGATGTCCGCAAGATTGCCCATGAGCATGGATTACGTACTGCCGAAAAAAAAGAATCACGCGAGATTTGTTTTGTTGCCGATGACAACTATCGTCGTTTCCTTAAGGAGTGGGATGACAAAAGAGGTATAAAGCAAAAAAATGGTGATATTGTTCATCGTGACGGGACAGTTTTAGGTCAGCATGAAGGGACAGCGTTTTATACTATCGGCCAGAGAAGAGGCATGGGGATTGCTTATCCAACCCCGCTGTATGTTCAGGATATAGATACAGAGAACAACCGCATTATAGTTGGTGATGATGACGATCTTTTTACTTCTGGAATGGGAGTTGAGAAT
>DAOWMZ010000314.1 GCA_030642845.1 Candidatus Zixiibacteriota bacterium | reverse complement strand
TGGATATTTAAAAAATACATTGATGAAGTTCATACCGTTGGAATTGGAGAAGTTCTTTGTAAAGATGATGGCCGAACTCCATCTGATTTAAGTAAAAAATACGGCTCAGGCGGACTCTTGAACGGCAAAAAATATATGATTTCCACAACTTGGAACGCACCGCTTGAAGCTTTTGAGGACTCTAAGCAATTCTTTGAAGGAAAAGGTGTTGATGGCGTATTTATGTGGCTGCATAAAAATTATCAGTTCTTTGGTATGGAGCCATTAAAGACATTTGCTTGCTATAATGTTCTTAAGAATGCAAACGTAGAAGAAGATTTAAAAAGGTTTAAGCAACATTTAGAAAACGAGTTTAATAAATAAATATGACAATAAATCGAATTAACCGTATTTGCTGATTTTAGTTAGTTAACATAATATATCTTATGGGACGTTATTTGGCGAATAAATGAGACTTACAATAATAATACCGGTATATAACGAGCTCTCCACTATTGAGGAGATTGTCGAAAAGGTCAAAGCATCGCCAGTACCTGATAAAGAAATTATTCTGGTAGATGACTACTCCACCGATGGCACTCGTGATTTACTTAAAGAAAAGCTTGAACATCAAGTTGCTAAAGTTATTTATCAAGATAAAAACTATGGTAAAGGCTACGCTTTAAAGACCGGATTCGCTCATGCTACCGGGGATATTGTAATTATTCAGGATGCTGATCTGGAATACGATCCTAATGAATATACGTCTTTAATTAAGCCTATTTTAACTGATAAAGCTGACGTCGTCTATGGTTCAAGATTTATTGGCGGCGGTCCTCATCGGGTAGTATATTTCTGGCATTATGTGGGCAACCGATTCCTTACTTTGCTCTCTAACATGTTTACCAATATAAATTTAACCGACATGGAGACCTGCTATAAAGTATTCCGTCGGGAAATCATTCAATCCATTGATATTCAGGAGAATCGATTTGGTTTTGAGCCTGAAATAACCGCCAAATTAGCTCGAATGCGTATCCGGATTTATGAAATGGGTATTTCATATTATGGTCGTACTTACGAAGAAGGCAAGAAAATCGGCTGGAAAGACGGCGTCAAAGCCATCTGGTGTATCTTAAAATATAATCTCTTCTCAAAATAAATGGTATCTCCCAGCAGATGTGGACATCTGCCAGGCACGAAGATAACTTGTTTAGTAATTAGAAATTTGTTTTACAACTAGGTGACTACTACGTCCCCCTAAACCCAACCACGTTTCTTAAGATTGCGTCGTTGGGATTCATAAACTCTTCGTTCTTTCATAGCATTGAGATACCATTCAATATTAGCAATCAAGCCATCTTTAAGTAATACTTTAGGTTTGTACCCCAATATTCTACGTGCTAATGATATATCCCCGGTATATGAAGATATTTCTCCAATCCTTTTTGATGTTGATGAAACTTTAGATTTTGAATTCAGGGAGCTAACAATCATCTGAGCCAGATCAATGAGCCTCTCGCCTCGTCCTAAAGATATATTAAAAGTATGACCTGACGCTTTATTATACTGGTTTACTATTTTTATAAACCCATCAATACAGTCATCAATATAGGTGAAGTCTAACTTCTTTTCCTTGCCAAAAACATTAATGTCCCTATTTCTCAAAGCATAGTAGATAAAAAGTGGAATTACACGCTCGGAAACATCATAACGACCATAGACATTAGATAGCCTGACAATAACAGGATTTATTCCATAACATTCTTGATATGAATGGATCAGAGCTTCAGCTCCGAATTTTGAGGCAGTATAGGGAGATTTGATCTTTGTTACATGGGTTGATGATTCTTTACGCCTCTCCCCTGTTTTTGACTCACCATAGACTTCTCTCGATGATGAGAAAATGAAATCTGTAATATTATTATTTCTGGCGTATTCAAGAAGATTGAATGTCATCAGATAATTATCATGAGCTAATTGCGGTCTTATAACCAGATCATGAACCCGTGCATTTGCAGCCAGATGGATTATCATATCCGGTTTATTCTTAAATGATTTTTTATTAATTGGCTTGCGGAGGTCATGGAATATAGTCTTGCGTTCAATCTTTTTATCCCAATAGGAATGTTTTATATCCAAAGGTATGACATTATGTTTCTGTTTTATCAGTTCCTGCACCAGGGCAGTTCCAACTGTACCCGAAGATCCTGTAACGAGAATTGTTTTTGACATCATTAACCTTTAAATAAACTTGAAACCTTGCTTCTCCCACCTGGCTTTATTAAGTAGTCCAAAATAATCTACCACAAACTTAAGTTTGACTATTTTAGAAATCAAATTCGGATTAATACTAACAAAATTCTTATGAGGCGTCCCTATTATAATGATAGATGAACCTTTCACAGCCTTTTTTAGATCCGGTTCTAAGGTCAGTTTTCCTTCAATAGATTTATTGGATTTGCTCAGGTAGGGATCGTGGAATACAACATTAACACCTCTTTTTTTCAAAGTCTGAGCCAGTTTGACTGCCCTTGATCCGCGAGTGTCATCGATTTCAGATTTGAAAGCAGCCCCTAAAATTGTTATCTTTTTTCCTTTAAGGATATGTAGTGTCTTTTTTAAAGTATTAACAAGGTTCATTATCAGCTTGTCATTTACAGCCATAGCACTAACAGCAGATTCAAAAGTGAACTTATTCTTACATTCATCGGAATTAATCAGAATACAATCTTTTGGTAAGCAAGACCCACCGAATCCCAAACCGGGGTTAAAATAATCAAGGCCAATTCTCTGATCAAGCCCAATCCCTTTTCTTATTGATTCAATATCTAACTTTTCCAGTCTGGCAAAATCAGCAATTTCATGGATAAAAGCCAATCTATGAGCCAGATAAACATTTGATGCCAACTTGATAAGTTCGGCAGATTTACAATCTGTTTTTATTATTGGAATTTTTGATGGATATACTTTTTTGTAAATATCTAAAAGAGGTTTAGCATCGTTTTTATTATCAGCACCTACAATAATTCGCCATGGTTTAGCAGTGTCTTCAAAAGCAAATCCCTCGCGCAAAAACTCAGGATTTACAAGAAGCTTTATCGTTTTACCAAAAGGAGTATTATCTAATAATCCCCGGAATTGTTCTGAAAAGCCTATGATGTTGGTTGATTTAAGTATTATAACAGGCGGATTTTTATGCTTTTTTGCACCGACCCATTGGGCTATTTTTTTGAAACTCCCTAATTTCATTTTCCATGAAGATTGATCAGCCGAGTC
>DAOWMZ010000067.1 GCA_030642845.1 Candidatus Zixiibacteriota bacterium | reverse complement strand
TAGGGGCACGGCATGCCGTGCCCTTACAACAATATGTAATCAATATCCAATAAAATATTATTTTACAGAATTATCGTCACTAGTATAATACCAGTGCCAGGGTTCCCAGCGAGATTTAGGTTCTATGTCTTCGGGGTAGGTTTCTGCAAACCCAAATTTACCGGCGTTCTCTTGCAACCATTCATATATTTTAGTTTTGGCAAATCTCACTTCACTTGGAACAAGATCAACTGCTCGCCCTGTTTCATGCTGAGAATACCCCGGAGGAGCCACAAACCGCATCACTCTTTCAAAACTATCCCCCTGTTCCATTCGTCGTTTGATAATTCTTATTTGAAAATTAGCTGATCTATATCCCGAATCTACTATCAATGTGACAGAATCACTCTTAGCCGCTTCAGCCATTATAACAAAGGCATTACGGGCTTCTTTGTTAAGATAAATACGATAATCTTCAAAAGTATTTTCCTGTGGTAACTGAACAAGTTTCTCCGGATCGGCAATCAACGATGAATCTATTTCCTTGCCTTCCCAGTTAGCCGGTATTTTATACTCCACCGAATCAATGACAATGGTGTTATCTGTTTCATCACATGATGTCAAAAATAAAAATAGAATTGAAATTATAATATTAAGCTGCATCTTGTTCCTTTTAATCATTTTTCTTCATTAAGTATAAACAAATACTTTTAAATAATAGTGACTACGTCACTACTCGAAGGGGTGCTCTCTTAGGAAATCCGGCCGATAGTTTTCGGCGCTATCCATATGCTGCACCCATCCGTTTTCGAATCCTAACTTTTCAAATTCATCCAACACCTCATCGTATTCCTTTGGCTTAAGCCTTCGGTTCAGATGTGGGACATTGACTACACGATGTGTCGGATAATATTGCGACATCAACGAAATATAACATTCATTTGAAAAATTTTCAGCTATATATTTTAAAACGCTTTTACTGTTTTCCGTATAACCGGGCAGCACCAGATGTCTGATTATCATACCGGAAGTTATCAGACCTTCATCATCAAGCGATATCATCGCTCCCTTTTGTCTATACATCTCTCCAATCGATGCTTTTGCAAATTTTGGGTAATGCGGTGTATCAGATAAATCGCGACCGAGCCGCTCATCCATATATTTGAAATCCGGAAGATAGACATCAATTATCCCTTCCAGTTTTTCAATTGTCTCTTTCTTATCATAACTGTTAGTGTTGTAAACAAAGACCGGATTATGCCCGCGTTTTTTTACTTCATCAATAATCTGCAACATTTGTATTACATAATGCGAAGGGGAAACAAAGCCAACCGATTTACAACCCTGCTTTAATAAATCTTCGATCTTATCAACTAACTGGCTCAGGCTGATTTCATTTTTAACGATGGATCCGGTATTGCGGCTGATATCATGATTCTGGCAGTAGAGGCATTGCATATTGCAGTGGGTAAAAAAGATATTACAAATCCCATGATGTCCGGAGATAACCGGTTCTTCTCCCCGATGGGCGCAGATTGATCCGGTAGTTATTTTGACTCCTGTTTTGCAGAAACCGAGTTTATCTGATGAACGATCTACTTTGCAATTTCTGGGGCAGGTAACACACTCCAGAAGACTGCCGGGGATATTGTTTTCTGAATTTTCCATGAGTTATAATAAAGCTATAATGCCTACTATTGCAACAATCAAAATCTCATAAAAAAAGAGGCAAAGCCTCTTTTTAGGCTTTACCTCTCTTAATATATCAATATTACAATCTATTCACAAACGGGATCAGGGCCACCTTTGAAAAGGTAATCCACCAATAAAACCAGATCACTTACCAAAATTCCCGGTTCACCATCCACATTAGCTGCTTCCGGTATCGGAGGGGCTGAACCACCTTTGAAAAGATAATCTACCAGAAAAACTAAATCTGATACTAATACTTCACCGTCAAGATTATCAGCATCACCGCAGACATAGTCGCAGGCATCACCAATATCATTACCGTTTGTATCTGTCTGATCAGGATTATAAGTATCAATACAGTTATCACAGGAGTCACCGACCAAATCGCTGTCAATATCTTCCTGACTTTGGTTGGTAACATCAGGACAGTTATCACAGACATCGCCTAAACTATCAGAATCATTATTGTTCTGATCAGTGTTGGCATCTGCAGGACAGTTGTCGCAAACATCACCGATATCATCAGTGTCGCCATCTTCCTGACTTGGATTGGCATTGTCCGGGCAGTTGTCACAGACATCACCGATATCATCACTGTCATTATCTTCCTGTAAACGGTTATAAATATCCGGGCAATTATCGCAGGGATTGCCAACCTTATCATTGTCGTTATCTTCTTGTGAAGTGTTTGGTATGAAATCACAATTGTCGCAAGCATCCCCTACGCCATCGGAGTCGGAATCTAATTGGTCAGCATTGGGAACAATAATACAATTGTCGCAGGAATCACCCACTCCGTCCAGATCACTATCTTCCTGACCTGGATTATATGTCTCAGGACAATTATCGACATCGTTATCGTAGCCATCATTATCGGTATCACTATTAACATCCGGGAAAGTTACATAATCAACCCATCCGCAGTCACTGCCATCAGATGTATTGCCGTCTTTTGAATATGTCCATTTGAAAGTATGAGTTCCGGCTGTAACAGCGTATGTAGCTTCCGTCCAGCCAACTTCACCGGACCATTGATTCTTCTGGGAACCATCAATATAAAACCGAAGATAATCATAGTTGCTTTCCGAGGAAACTTTATAATAGAAAGTTATATTGCTAGGTTGAATATCATCAAGTGTGACCTGCATAGTCGAAGATTGGTTGTGAGATATACTGCCGGATTTGGCACTGTAGGTTCCTTCATAGACATTTGAAGTAACAATTTGCCACGCCTGCGATCCGCTCATCTGCCAGGGGTAGGAGCTAAAATCACCGGACTCAAAATCTTCAATTACTTTACCAACTACAATTGTAAAGGTAATACTGTCGTCATAACCGCCATCAGCAGTAAGATGCTCGACAAACTGGACCGGATAATCTTCGGGAGTGGAAGCAGAAACATCAAAAACATATGCTGTCTGTGATGATCCCGTTCCGCCAAGAGCAGTAATGGTGGGATAAGTGGTAGTGTTCTGAGTTATGGTAATATAAGTATCGGAACAGGTCAAAATACCTGCAACGTTGTTGCCATTGCCAGCACCAAGATTTTGCAGAGTGATGCTCATAGTGACATTATCACCCGGATCAACTTTACCGGCATCGTTGCTGACATAAATCAGAATAGGCTCATTGGGAAGCGGCTGCAATTGAACATCGGCAATCTGAACTGTGCCATCGACAACTGTAATCCCAAAAACCGTGTCAGGATAATAACCGGGAGCTGAATACTCAACATCGTAAGTTCCGGCTTCGATCATGCGGTGGTAGTCGCCTACAATGGGATCGGTATATACTTGGCTGCTATCACTTTGAGTATCATGATTTAAAACTGTAATAGTTGCTGCGACAGGATCGGTAGTTACAGCATCAGTTACGACACCTCTAAAGCCGAACAATGCCTGGCGAAGATAATCAAAGAAGGAGACACGGAGATATGTCCAGTAAGCGGGTAGTAATGATGCCGATAAAAACTTGGTATTGGAAAGTTCAAGAGTTACTTCACGACAGCCATGCCAGTAGTTCATATAATCCTGGCGACCACCTGTAATAGTGTACCAGGCATACCCATTAGTGATACCGTCATTAAAACCATCCAAATAGCCCGATGGACTGTAATATTGTGCTGAATCTGCGAACTGGTGAGAGACATCAACCCACCAATTATCATCGGTGTGAAGCCGAGCCCAGGTATCCCAGGGATAGTTGACCACTTCAGCACCGCCATGATGGTTGGCTGAAATAACAAAATTATTTGAATTGGCAAAATTCATAAATGCGACAGTTTCTGCCTGCCATGGATGTCCATCAGGGTGCTGACCGTCTTCGGGATCAGGATAATTACGATTTAAATCAACACCATTAGAATTATATCTTTGAGGGTTGTAAATCACATTAGGATCACCATTGCCATAGGTTCCATCCGGATTAGCAAAAGGATTGATCCAGATTTCCATACTGTCAACCATTCCGGTAATCTCAGGATCGGTACCATAGGCACTTAACAACGAGTCGATCATTCGAAGCATCAAAACTGAGCCGGTGGTTTCATCGCCGTGCATAGTTCCTGTGTACATCACTTCCGGTTCGTCTTCTTCGACACTTACATTATCAGATATTTTTGCAAAAAGAATTTCGCGGCCATCAACTGAAGTACCAATATTTACAATTTCGCACAGACCGGGATAATCAATTTCAAATTGGTTCATCATTGCAACATAACCACTGAAAGTCGGATAGGTATCCCAGGCTCTTATATCTTTTAAATCACCCGAAGATTTGGGTTGTATCAAAGTACCCGGATGTTGGAGTTCTGTGATATCATATCCCAATGTACGAAACTTGTCCATTTCAAGATCATTGGCATAGGCATAAACAACACCATCTTTAACATTATCAATAGAGATAATTCTTGTTATTTTCTCTAATTCCTCCCTGGAATCAATTTTGAATTTGAAATAGTATTCACTTGCCTGCGTAGTTGTTACCAATAAAAAGCTCAACAACAAAAAAAGCAGAAAAAACTTGATCCTCATGATGACCTCAAATTTGAGTAAACCTTACATATATTATCGATCAGTACATATATAATATATAGTAAAAACCGGAGCAGCAAAGAAGTTTTTACTGATCCGGTTTAAAATATTACTTACTAAAATTACTATTCACAAACCGGAGCAGGTCCCCCTTTAAATATATAATCCACCAGAACTGTTAAATCACTGACATAAATACCGGGTTCACCATCCACATTTGAAGATTCCGGTATCTGTGGGGGGGGACCTCCTTTGAAAATATAATCCACAAGATAAATCAGATCTGCAACATTAGGTCCTTCACCATCGTTGTCAGCATCACCGCAAATATACTGGGGAATAATTGTTACAACCAGAGTAACCGGAAGAGTAATCGGGTTTTGATCAGGATCATTGCTCGATATTATGATATTTGCTGAATAAGAACCGGAATCCAAAGCGGCAGTAGTAATTTTGAGATCAATTGTATCAGCAAAAGTCCCCAAAACTGTACCACCATAAGGAGTTAACGTCAGCCAATCAGGCGGGGCTTTTTCTGATTTTGCGGTTGTCTCTTCAAGAACAATACTGTAATTCAGTTCACCGGGGCCAGCATTGGCAATTGTTATCTGGCCGTAAGAGGAATCACCCTGTTCTATAGTATAGTCAAGCAAAGTATGAGTTTCTGAGATAAACGGACGGTATTCAATCCGGATATCATCAACAAACCAGTCATCGCCAAATTCATCCGAGCCATTGGAACGAAGTCTTATCTGGAAATTTTCGTGATAGGCATTTGCTGAAAGAGCAACTGAGACTAATTCATAGGTAGTCATTGCTTCCCCGGATCCGAGATGCTGGGCAATAGGAGTCCATTCATCAAGATTGTTTCTATACTCAACCCACAAATCTTCACCATCACCCGGTTTGGTACCTCCACCGCCGCGTTGATAGTTATATGAAAGCATAACATCATCTTTACCATTAAGATCAATCGTCTCGGATAATAGAGTGTCATTACCACCATCAAGATTAACAGAATATGGAGCTGATGGTTCTGCTATACCCTGAGTGTTTACCTCACTGCCGATATTAATCAACCAGCGAAAATGGTATAATGAATCATCCGGGAATGGTTCGATCCAGGGGAAACCGCCAACCAGACCTGCCGAAACGGTAGTCAACTGACTGACATCATACAAACCGGGATCATTTACAGAAGCTGCATATATTGACGCTGTATCCATATCACCCGGATTAGTTCCTCCGGGGATAGCCACTTTTACCGTTATCTGTAATGAGTCTTCCAAAGGAATATTACCGGTTGAACTTATTGGATTTATTCCTGAAGCATCATAAAATGATACAGTCCAATTTGCGTTTGAATCAGTCAGGTTGTAATCATCAATCTGTCCGGTGTTATGCACTGTCATCAGATAAGTAACTGTGTTACCGGCGTAATCATACAGAGAACCAGATTCCGGTTCCAGATTCATGGCGTAGCTTGACAAACGGCCAACAAAAACATCATCCACAAACCAGTCATCGAATGTTCCCAATGATCCGATATTTCTAATCCTTAAACGGAATTGATTATGATAAGCATCTCCCGGCAATGAATATTCCACTTCATCATAAACAGTCATATCATCGCCGCTGCCAAGATGCTGGTTTATCAATACCCAGGAAAAACTTGAGTTGTAATATTCAATAAAGAGATCATCACCATTTTCGGTTGAGTTACCTCCTCCGGTGCGCTGATAGAAATATTTTACAACAACATTTGATTCTGATGAAAGATCTATCATCTGCGATATCAGAGTATCCATACCTTTAGAATAGCCATCGAGATTCAAACTGTAATCCGGTGAGGGTTCGTTTAACCCATCATCATTACTTTCGCAGGTGGCATTTAAAATCCATTTACCCTGGTCAATTGTAGTAGTCGGGAAGTCATCAGCAAAAGGAATCAATAACGGTGCACCTTCGGAAACTGTCCTTAGCTGAGAGGTTGCTGATATCAGACCATTACCGGTAGAGGTGGCGGTAATATCGGCAAGATCAAAGTCACCATAGGCACTGGATGGAATTTCAACTCTGACTTTAAAATCAAATGATTGATTGCTTAGTAATGTTCCGGTAGAGCTGATAGTATAGGATTGGGTAACATCGTAAATATCTGTAATCCAACTGTTGCCGGATATTGTCAAATCATAGTCATCGCCATAGACACCGGCGTTGGTTACAGTCAGATCAAACCAGACAACATCACCTGACGGACTACTTAGAGTATCAAATTCAGGAGTCATTGTTACGCTGTAATCGAGGACTTTAAATGTATAAGTATCAGTCGTATCAGCCTGACCCTCATTATCAGTAGCATAAATATAATAATCAATAACGGTACCGCCCTGTTGGGCCGGGATGTAACCGACATATTCATCACCTGATACAAAGGACATTGTGTCTTCATACCAGATTGATGAAATCTGATAATAGACCAGCAATGAATCAGCAATTAGTGTATTGGCCGATGTAATATCAGCGTAAACAGCATAGTCATTAAGAGTATCCTGAGTATCTTCGAGAGCAGTATGGGTGATTGAGGTTCTGGCAGCATCTTTACCATCAAGGACAAAAATTCCGGTATTGTCCGGATCAAGCCAGTCTTTTAACCGAGTGGAAGCAGACCCACCATAATTCCATGATTGGGAAAATTTACCATACCAGTCGGCTGTAATACTTGTACATGAAGCATAACCACCGTGAAGCTGACCGATTATTTTTCCTTCACGATTGATCAATTGTGATCCTGATGAGCCACCCTCAGTGGTTCCGTCTTCCCAATTACCTATCCGCCAGTGAGAATTATTACCCGAGGAAGTACCCAAATAACTTGTGGAAGTAACAGTACCATAATCAAAAGATATCTTTTTGATATCACCAGAAGGGTGGTGGATTCCAATACAGCTATCGGCTGGAATATCAACTGCTGACCATCCTGCATAATAAACATTGTATGTTTCCGGAGGCTGTGAACTAAGTTCTACCAAACCAAAATCGGAGAAGGTGTTACTTGCTCTGTAAGTTGTACCGGAAATTGTCATCC
>DAOWMZ010000320.1 GCA_030642845.1 Candidatus Zixiibacteriota bacterium | reverse complement strand
TAACTATTAATAAAAGTAATAAATAGATGTCATATATTCCCAATACAGATAATGACCGCAGGGAGATGCTCAGGAAAATCGGTGTAAATAGTATTGAAGATATTCTTGAAACAATCCCCAAAGAATTACGTTTAAAAAAACCGCTCGATATTCCTTCTCTATCAGAAATGGAATTACTGCAGGAAATTAATGAACATGCTCACCAGAATAATGAAGACCTGATCTGTTTTGCCGGTGGTGGTGTTTATGATCATTTTATCCCTTCGGCGATAAATACAATTTTATCCCGTCCCGAGTTTATAACAGCCTATACACCGTATCAACCGGAAGTATCACAGGGAACACTACAGGTCATTTATGAATTTCAGACTCATATCTGCCGTTTGACCGGGATGGATGTGGCCAACGCTTCAATGTATGACGGTGCTTCGGCAGCGGCAGAAGCAGTCAAACTGGCGGTTAAATCCACTCGCAGGAATAAAGTTCTGATTTCCGAAACTGTAAGCCCAATGGTAAGAGAGGTTATCAATACCTATTTGAGCGGGACAGATATTGAACAGGTTATCCTTCCGATGAAAAACGGTTTGACTGACCCTGATGAACTTTCTGCTTTAGATAAGACAGCCGCCTGTATTTTGATTGCTCAGCCGAATTTCTTTGGTTGTCTCGAAGAGATAGAAACAATCGAAGAAAAAATTCATGCTGTTGGCGGCTTGCTGATTATGTCGGTTGATCCTATCGCTCAAGCCTTGTTAAAAACTCCGGGTGAATATAAAGCTGATATTGTTGTCGGAGAAGGACAGCCATTGGGAATACCATTATCATACGGTGGTCCGCTCCTTGGCTTTTTTGCTGCCAACGCAAAATTTGTGAGAAACCTTCCGGGTCGTATTGCTGGTCGTACCAAAGATATAGAAGGCCAAACCGGGTACACTCTGATTCTTCAGACACGTGAACAACATATAAGACGAGAAAAGGCGACATCAAATATTTGTACCAACCAGGCTCTTTGTGCTACAATGGCCACAGTATATATGACTCTTATGGGAAAAGCCGGACTGAGGAAAGCTGCTCTTTTATCTACCGAAAAAGCGCAACAGGCAGCTAAGAAGATTAATGAAATAGACGGCTTCAGTCTCTATTTTGATCATCCCTTTGTACGGGAGTTCGCAGTCAAAACCCCAAAACCTGCTTCTCAAATTATTGGAAGTCTTCTGGAACAACAAATTCTTCCGGGTATTGATGCCAATCGCTGGTATAAGGGATATGAAGATTGCCTGATAATTGCGTTGACTGAGAAAAGGTCGGTTAATGATATTGAATATTTGATTAAAGGTCTCAAGGAGTTATCCCTATAGTGGTACTTTGTCCAGAATGTAATGCAGAGCTGGAAGGCGATCCTTCTCATTGCTATCTTTGCGGTCATGCTTTAAAAGAGGAAAAGAGCAAAGATGAATGGAATGTTATCGGGAGTGTTGAGAATAAAATTATGGCTGATTTTGTAAAAGAGATGCTTGAATCTGAGAAAATCCCAGTGGTGGTTATATCTCGGTCCGGTTTTTTTGGTAATGTCGGACTGCCATTAAATCCAATATATACTTCAGGAGATGCATCGTTTGAAATTTCTGTACCGGATAGTTTTTACTCAAAAGCAACTGATTTACTTGATATGACACTGGGGGAGAAGTGGCATAAGAAGGAAGGTAGATGATGTCATTTTGTCCTGAATGCCGTTATGAATACGAACCGGGAGTGAGAAAGTGCCCGGATTGTGGAATTGAATTAGTGGATCATTTGCCGACACCGGTTGTTTCGGCGGCGATGACTCCGGATGAAAGCTGGATTCCGGCTGGTGTAGTTAATTCCCAAGTAAAAACAGATATTGCCAAAGGGGCCCTTGATTCAAATAATATTCCTTCGGTTATAATTTCTTCGGTTTTTAATGCCTATGGCAAAGGCCTGGATTTTGGCGGTAGTCTTTCTCTATCATCCAGTGAGGGAAATATTGTCTTGGTTCCAAAAGAATTTAAGGAAGAAGCTTTAATAATATTGGAAGCTGTATTAGGTGATGATCTTATACAGAACGGAAATTAATTATCTGTTCTATAAGGGGAAAAAATGAAAAAGGCTTTGTTAATAATCGGAATTTTACTGTTTCTTATTGCATCTGTTGCAATTGCGGATGATGAAACTGTCGATGCTACTGAACCTGTCGAAGCTACTGTAAGACCGATTGCTCCGCATTTTACATCTCTCGATGAAGCATTTGCTGCCAGTACTGATGACCGTAATTACTTGATAGATTTTTTTACCGACTGGTGTGTCTATTGCGTAATGCTCGATACTCTTGTTTTTAACCAACAGGATGTAATGGATTACTTTACCGATGACATGACTCTGGTAAAAGTTAACGCCGAAGTTGACACTCTTTTAGCGCAGAAATACCTTGTCTCCGGGTTCCCGACAGCAGTAATGGTACGCAAAGATGGTTCAGAAATTGATCGTATTGTCGGTTATGCTGAAAAAGATGAATATATGCAAATATTGAATGATTATCAGTTGGGTATTGGTACTCTTAATGATCTTCTGAAGAAGATCGAAGAGAATTTTGATCGTGAAATGGCTTTTGAAATTGCTGACAAATATAAATATCGCGGCGGTAAGGAAGAAGCCAAAAGATGGTTTTCCATAGTTATCCAGAAGGGTGAGCCAACTGATTCTTTGACTGCTGAATCCAGAATGTCTCTCGCTGATATGTCTCTCAGAGCAAAGGAATATGATGACGCTCTTAAGGGATTTTCCGGAATAATTGTTGATTTCAATGATAAGCCTATTGGTGAATTGGCTGAGATTTACAAAGCCATTACTTTCAGAAGACAGGGTGATACCCTTCAGGCAATTAGTACTTTTGAACAATTTGTAGCGGATCATCCGGAATCAGAAGATATTGAATACGCACAAAAACAGATTATGAAATTAAAAGGGGAAGAGGAATCTCCCAAAGAGAATTAATGTTTCTCTTATTCAGGAATAGAATTGATGACTGAAAATAAAAACATCTATGAGAAATCTGTAACAGGAAGAAAAGGATTTACTCTTCCCGAATCAGAGAAATCTGAAAAAGAAATATTGGCTGAGATACCAAATAAATTTCTTCGTAAAGAT
>DAOWMZ010000125.1 GCA_030642845.1 Candidatus Zixiibacteriota bacterium | reverse complement strand
CCTGATCGTGAAGGTGAGGCTATTGCCTGGCATGTAGCCAATAAGCTGAAAGAAAAATGCAAAACCGATCTTAAACGCGTAACCTTTAATGAGATCACCAAAAAAGCTGTAACCGAGGCAATTAAAAACCCCCGTGATATAGATATGAATCTGGTTAATGCCCAGCAGGCCAGAAGGGTACTTGATCGATTGGTCGGATATATTGTCTCGCCGTTTCTTTGGAAAACTGTTGCCAGAAATCTTTCAGCCGGAAGGGTTCAGTCAGTTGGACTAAGATTGGTTTGTGAGCGGGAAGCAGAGATAGACGCTTTCAAAAGTCAGGAATACTGGCAGATTGTCGCTGAACTAAAGACGGCTAAAAAAGAAAAGTTCAATGCCCGTCTTCATAAAATTGACGAATCTACAGTAGTCAAGCCTCTTGAGCTTAAAGGCAAAAATAAAATCTGTATTGAGACAAAAAAAGAAGTTGAAAAATATTCTGCTGAATTGAAAAAAGCTGATTTTGTTGTTACAGAGATTAAAAAATCTGAAAAAATACGCAAAGCCCCTGCTCCATTTATAACTTCAACTCTACAGCAGGAAGCAGCCAAAAAGCATGGATTTTCTCCTAAGCAAACAATGAAAATTGCCCAGGAATTGTACGAAGGAATTGAGATCGGGAAAAAAGGACTGACCGGACTGATTACATATATGAGAACTGATTCGACTCGTATTGCCGGTGAAGCTCTCAACGCCGCAAGAGATTTTATCGAAAATGAATATGGAAAAGATTATCTTCCGACAAAACCTAATTTTTTTTCCAAAAAGAAAAACAGTCAGGATGCTCACGAAGCTATCAGGCCATCTTATCTTGATCTCCCGCCGGAATCAATTAAAAAACATCTGACACCTCGCCAGTTTAAACTCTATAAATTAATTTGGAACAGATTTTTAGCTTGTCAGATGAAACCAGCATGCTTTGATATTGAGACCATTATAATTAAAGCCGGGCGTTTTGACTTTAGAGCTTCAGCTCAAAGAGTCAAGTTTGAAGGTTTTCTGAAAATATATCATATTGAAAAAGAACCGGATGAAAACGGCAATGGTGAGAAAGGTGTTGATTCCTTACCTAAGCTGAAAGAAAATGATCCTCTTAGCCTGATAAAATTAACTCCCACTCAATCCTTTACTAAACCTCCTCCAAGATATTCTGAAGCTATGCTCGTTAAACGTATGGAGGCTGATGGTATTGGCCGACCTTCGACTTATGCGACTATTATTTCAACATTAAAAGATCGCAAATATGTAGAACTGGAGCAGAAAAAGCTTTTCCCGACTGATCTTGGAAAAGCAGTCAGCAAAATTCTGGTCGAGCATTTGCCTAAGATTTTTGATGTTAAGTTCACTGCCGGAATGGAAAAAGAACTGGATCTCGTTGAAGAGGGAACTGATGATTGGGTAAAAGTTCTTAATAAATTCTATAAGCCGTTTAAAAAGACGATCGACAACCTGAAATCAAGAGAAAAAGAAATCAAAGAGTCTCTCATCGAGAAGACCGACATAAAATGTGAAAAATGCGGCTCCTACATGATAATAAAATGGGGCAGAAATGGTCGATTCCTTGCTTGTTCAGCATATCCAAAATGCAAGAGTACTCGTCCGTTACCCGAAGAAGAAGCCCAGAATAAAACCAATGAGAAGTGTGAGAAATGCGGCTCTGATATGGTTATCAAAACCGGACGGTTTGGTCGTTTTATGGCTTGTTCTGCTTATCCTGATTGTAAAAACACCAAACCTATTACACTTGGAATAAAATGTCCCAAAGATGGTTGCAATGGAGATATAGTTGAAAAACAGACCAAAGGAAGACGGCTTTTCTATGGTTGTTCAACTTATCCCAAGTGTGATTTTGCCTCCTGGGATAAACCCGTCCCAATTCCCTGCCCAAGCTGTAATCATCCGTATGTGGTTATGAAACACTCCAAAGCAAAAGGTGATTACCTGAAATGCCCGGATTGTAAAAATATTGTAACACCGGAGCCAAAAGAGGAAAATTCAACCGCTTAATTGACAAGATTATTATTTTCTTTGTAGGGGCACAGCATGCTGTGCCCTTTTTTTCACGTGGCTGGCAGATGTCCACATCTGCTGCTATAAAATAAAACAGGGGCACATGTGGACATGTGCCGCCCACATAATAGAGTTACCACAAAGATAAAATGTTAATACGCTGTCAGTCCGCCTGGGCGGATTTCCTGACAGTTTTTTTATGGCAGTAATTTAATTTGATTCTTCAACGATTTTCCTCTATCATATTAATCCATGTTACAAAAAGAACTTGAAAAATATATTGAAGTACTGGCTAATCAGAAGGGATACTCACCCCACACGATTGCCGCTTACAAAAGAGATTTACAGCCCTGGGTAGTTCATCTTGAGAAGCAATATGAGACTCTTCCCGGTTCGGCAAGGAATGATCCATTATATCTGAGACTATATTTGAGAAGCCGCTCCGAAGCTAATGTCTCAAACCGTTCCTTAGCCCGTTTTCTGTCAGCCTTATCCGGATTTCAAAAGTACTTAAGTATTAAACCTTCATTTAAAAAGTACATATTTAAACTGCCAAATATTAAGTATGCTCAGAAAATTCCGTCATTTGTCACTCAAAAAGAGAGCAAGCAAATGCTGGATCTTGTAACAACTGAGAAGAATACCAAAAGTTATTTTTATATGAGAGATTTTTTAATTGTAGCATTGTTATATGCTACCGGTATAAGAAGAGAAGAATTAAAAAATATAAGGCTCAGTGATATTGATCGCAGACACGGCACAATAACCGTCACAGGTAAAGGGAACAAAGTCAGGCTGGTTCCATTGGGAGAAGAGACATTAAAAGATTTGAATCACTATATGAAGAAAAGAGATAATTTTATAAGTGAAAAGCAATCTGAGTCCGATTCTTTATTTCTTAATAAATTTGGCAATACCCTCAGTGCTCGTTCGGTAGATCGCCTGGTGAAAAAATTTGGCCGGAGCAAAGGGCTTGACTTTACACCCCACACATTACGACATTCTTTTGCTACGCATCTTCTGGAAAATGGTGCGGATTTAATGCTGATAAAAGAAATATTGGGTCATGCGTCGCTTTCAACGACCCAGAAATATACCCACGTTACAGCCGAGACAATGAAAAAAGCTTACAAAAATGCTCACCCCAGATCGGGGGAGTAAGAATAAAAATATAGAGGAAAATATGAAATCAAGATCAACGACAATAATTGGTTTGATACATAATGGAATGGCTGCGATGGCTGGCGATGGTCAGATAACTTTTGATGATACCATTTTAAAAACCAACTCAAATAAAATCAGGACCATGCAGGATGGTGCTATCCTGTCCGGATTTGCCGGAACTGCAGCTGATGCACTGGCTCTTTATGAACTACTGGAAAAAAAGTTAGAGGAATGTTCGGGGCGGTTGCCTAAAGCTGCTGTTGAGCTTGCCAAAGAATGGAGAACGGATAAAGTACTTCAAAAACTGGAAGCTGTAATAGCCGTTACTGACAAAAAAAATATTTTTCTTCTTAGTGGCAACGGTGATGTCGTCGAACCGGACGATAATATTGTAGCTATCGGATCTGGTGGTTCATATGCTTTAGCTGCTGCCAGAGCTCTTATCTTTGCCAATCCAAAAATGAAAGCCGACAAAATCGCTCATAAAGCATTGGAAATTGCATCGGATATCTGTATCTATACAAACAATATAATAACGGTGAAAACAATAAAATGAATAATTCATATCCCACTCCTGCAGAAATTGTTGCTATTCTCGACAAACATATAATCGGGCAGGGCAATGCCAAAAAAATGGTTGCTATCGCTTTAAGAAATCGATGGCGTCGACGTCAGGTAGCCGAGGATATCCGCCATGAAATCATGCCCAACAATATTATTATGATCGGCCCTACCGGAGTTGGCAAAACCGAAATCGCCAGGCGTTTGGCAGATCTGGCAAAAGCTCCGTTTATCAAAGTTGAAGCTTCCAAATTTACCGAAGTAGGTTATGTCGGACGTGATGTTGAATCTATGGCTCGTGATCTGGTGGATATTTCCGTCAATATGGTCAAGACAGAGAAATCAACAATCCTTAAAGAAAAAGCTGAAAAGAACACGACCGAAAAACTTCTTGATTTACTTCTTACTCCGGTTCCTAAAGCAAAACAGGGAGAAGTAGTTGATCCCAAATCTATTGATTCAATTGTTAAAACCCGTGAGAAGCTGAAGAAGCTTCTGCTTGATGGAAAGCTCGATGATCGTGAAATTGAACTTGATACTCCCCAGAAACAATTTCCGGTTGTAGAGATTTTTTCTCCGATGGGGATGGAAGAGATGGGAGTTAACTTTCAGGAGATGTTCTCCGGATTAATGCCTCAGAAAACAAAACGGCGAAAAATGAACATTAAAGATGCTCGTAAGCATATTCTTAACGAAGAGGTCAATAAGCTTACTAACATGGATGATGTCATATCTGAAGCGTTGGAACGGGTACAGCATTCGGGTATAATCTTTGTTGATGAAATTGATAAAATAGCTGGAGATGACAGTCGTACAGGTCCCGATGTCAGTCGTGAAGGTGTCCAGCGTGACATCCTTCCTATTGTAGAAGGCTGTGCTGTTATGACCAAATATGGCATGGTCAGAACAGACCACATTTTATTTATTGCTGCCGGAGCATTTCATGGTTCAAAACCATCAGATCTTATCCCTGAACTACAGGGAAGATTCCCGATCAGAGTGGAGCTGGATTCACTAACAGCAGAGGATTTTGAACGTATTCTTGTCGAACCGGAAGCTGCTTTGGTAAAGCAATACAAAGCTTTAATGGATACTGAAAATGTTGATCTCGTTTTTGATAAGGGAGCAATTAAGAAAATTGCTTATTTTGCTGAGAAAGTTAACACTGAGTCGGAAAATATCGGAGCCCGAAGACTTCATACTGTTATGACTACTCTCCTTGAAGATATTCTGTATGAACCCCCTTCGGATAAGAAAAAAGTTAAAATTTCGGCTAAGATGGTTGAGAAGGTTCTTACGTCTATATTAGAAGATGAAGATTTAAGCAGGTATATTTTATAGGTAAAATATCACTTCATCGTAGATAGGGAAGAGGCTAATGTTGTTGGCATATCAAAGAAAAATAATACAATTGTTAATGTCATTGTTAGCGGCTGTGTTGTTCTCATCTGTTTGCATTTCTCAATCGATGTTGTTAACACCCGACGATGAAACTGTAATATCTTTGGATATTTTCGATCAAATGTATCTTAGTACACCCACGGTTCATGTGTTCGTAACTTTATAAAGCAAAACATACCAGGTGTGAGCCAGGATACCCGCCTGGGCGGGCTGACAGCGCAATCAGGGATTGACAAACAGATTGTTAGATGGTCATTATTCTTATATCACCAATAAAATTATTAGCGGCAATATAAAGACGTTTAGGTGCTGTGTTGTAATTAGTAGTCTGGGCATCAATATTGTTGCCGAATCCTGAAGCTCGCTTTCCGAGAACTTCTACATCACCGATAAAGTTTGAGCAATGGGCAAACATCTCCATACCGGGAGGGATCATAATTCGGCAATCACCAATAAAGCCGGAAATGACCATCCGATTTAAGCCGTCACTCAGAATGCCACCGTGTACTTTTATTTCCACATCACCTATTCCGGCAGAGATTTCCATACTTTGCAGGCTCATATTCTTGCAGTCGATATACATGTCTCCCAAAACCTTGCTGTAGCGTATTCGACGGTCAGCCCCTGTGTTTTCCGGCTGTTCAGAAAACCTTGGTGATTCGGTAAAAGTTTCACTCTGTTGACTGCCTGTATCCTGTGTGGATGTAAATGATGACTGAGTATTCGATGTATTAAATGAACTGCTGTCAGAATCAGTATTGATATTTATGTGTATGTCATTATCCTTGAGGTGAGATGGTTGATTACGTTTTTTTAAGATTAACCAGAAGCCAAGGAATATTATACCTACAGGAAAAATAAATTTGAATAAGTCATCTATACCAAACGCTCTTAACAGAAGCAGAACACCGACAATAACCATTATAAATGCAAATGTATTTCTTTTACTTTTCATATCAATAAACCAATAGTTTTCTTTTATTCATCTATAATGACTACGTAATAGTGCCATCAATGGTTGCATATAGCAAGTTTAATAAAATTATTTT
>DAOWMZ010000152.1 GCA_030642845.1 Candidatus Zixiibacteriota bacterium | reverse complement strand
GGATCAGTTAAAATCGGTATCAGAGGAAATTAAACATCTTACAGATTTGGCTGATCGGTTCTCTATGTTAGCAAAATTACCTGAACCAAAACTTGAAGTCGTTGATCTTAAGATATTATTAACATCGTTAACAGAGCTATATACTGATCAGCTTAAATCGTATTCCTTCAATTTAAACCTGCCCGATTCTACAATGAATGTTCAATTAGACATAACTTATTTCAGGGAAGCTATTCATAATCTGCTAAAGAATGCGATTGAAGCATCTTCCGAAGATGATATTATCACACTGACTTTAACAAAAAACAACAATGAAACGATTATTACCATAGAAGATCATGGGGAAGGAATGTCAGCAGATGTTTTAGCATCAGCAAGAATACCCTACTACACAACCAAACAATCCGGTAGTGGTATCGGTTTAGCCATTGTTGAAAAGACAATCAATGAAATAAATGGACAGCTTGAGATAACCTCCGAATCGGGTAAGGGGACAAAAATCACAATCAGAATTCCATTAGCAGAGGAAAGACATAATGCCTGATACAATTTTAATAATTGACGATGAACCCAGTATAATTTCCTCTTTTTCATCCCTGTTAAAAGATGAAGGTTACAAAATCTCTTCTGCATCCAGTACCGAAGAAGCATTAAAACTCTATAATAAAAAGTGGTATGACCTCATTCTTCTTGATCTGAACCTGCCTAAATTATCAGGTGTTGATTTTTTAAAAACTATCAAAGAGGACCCATTAGCACCAGTGGTTATGGTGATCTCAGGACAATCTGATATCTCAACTGCTTTGGAAACAATCAGATTAGGGGCAATTGATTACCTTGAAAAACCTGTCCCACCTGAAAAACTGTTAGCCAGTGTGAAGTCCGGATTATTATTATCTCATGTTCAGCGACAACGCTCTTTGATGCTTAATGATCTCGACAAATCTTCCCGTATTATAGGTGAATCTCCTGCTATAAAAAAATTATTTTCTACTGTTTCCCAGGCAGCTCCAACCGATGTCTCGGTTCTGATAAGAGGTGCAAACGGAACCGGAAAAGAATTGGTAGCACTACGATTATACCTTGAAAGCCTGAGAAGAGACAAACCATTTGTAAAAGTAAACTGCCCCGGAATTCCGGCGACACTTTTTGAATCCGAACTGTTTGGCCATACTAAAGGAGCTTTCACCGGTGCTGTCAAAGATTTTCCGGGTAAATTTGTTCTGGCTGACGGAGGGACTATTTTCCTTGATGAAATAGGGGATCTCCCCTATGAATGCCAGGCTAAACTATTGCGGGTATTGGAAACTGGTGAGGTGGAGAAACTGGGTTCTACTGATAATACTATTGTAGATGTCAGAATAATCTGTGCGACAAACAGAAACCTTGAGAAATTAATCGAAGAAAACAAATTCAGACAAGACCTGTTTTATAGAATTTCGGTATTTGATATAAAAGTACCTCCCCTGAGTGAACGCAAAGATGACATTCCTTTGCTGATAGGTGAATTTCTAAAAAGATATGATCCTTCAAATGAACTTCAACTCTCCCCCGATGCAATTGCTTATTTAACGACTCTTGATTATCCCGGAAATGTACGCCAGTTGAAAAACCTTATCGAACGGCTCTCTATAATTTATCAGGGCAAGCAGATAGGGATAAATGATTTGACGAGTATGATCTCTTTTGATAATCAACCGGAGGTAAATGATTCTAAAGCATCTTCACTCTCCGATTACGTAAACCTCTTTGAAAAACATTTGATAATAGAAACTCTCGAAAAGACAAACGGCAATATATCCAAAGCAGCCCGACAGCTTAAAATTGACAGAGCCAACTTGTCACGTAAGATCAACGACTGGGGACTAAAAATCTGACACTTTTTTTGTGCACCAGTGTGTATCTATACCACAATATTTTTGTATAAATTCTGTTAAAACCGTTGTTTAAAGTGTTTTATCTTTACTGGCACGTTTTTTGTAATGTATAATAATAAACGGAGGTAAAGAGATGAATTTAAGATTCTTACGCATTGTAACATCTGTATTCTTGGTTTTGGTGCTGATGTTATCATCGGGAATGGCAGTCGAAAAAGATTATAGCAATTATAAATCACAAAGCCGCTACAAAAATTATTTTGAGATTAGTTACGATAAAAATGATTTTATAATCTCTACTTTTAATACTGATTCTACAAAAACTATATATGTTCATCCTGTGAATTCGATAATTTTCAAAGACAGTGCAGTTGTCATCGGTGAAACTATCATATTTAATCAGGTAGGATTGCATATTAATGGAATGTTATTAGCCTATGATGTAATATATGATGCAATAATCACTGACAAAGAAGATCTCACAACAATAACCTTCCGCTCCAGAATCAATGGCTCTAATATACCAGCCAGAACGCGAGTTGGAAACAAAATTTCATTTGATCGAAATATTATTGTCGAAGAGGATGAATTTGTTCGCGGTATGGTTTTCACAGTTACCGGTAATATTGAAATGTATGGCGAAACCAACAAAGATATCATCTCCCTCTTTGGTGAAATTTATATCGGTCCCGGTGCTGTCGCACGAGGTGATGTTGCGTCTATCAAAGGAAGAATTGATATAGCATCGGACGCTTCGGTTTATGGTGAAATCTATTCCGGTTCTGATCGTAGAGTAAAGAAAAAGCATATTTTTGGTGAAGATGATAAAACTATATCATTAGATGGCACATTTTATTATAACAGAGTCGATGGTGCTACACCATCCCTGTGTGTTAAATTCAAAGATAAAGACTCTCTTCTCCCATCTATTTGGGTATCAAGCGGGTATGCCTTTAACTCTGACCTCTGGCGTTACGAATTCGGTTTGGAGCAGATTATTTGGAGAGAACGCCCCCTGGCAATCGGGGGTACATATTTCCGACATCTGTCATCGGATGATGACTGGCTTCTGGATAATGAAGAGAACTTAGTCTTTGCCCTGTTAGCAACTGAAGATTTTAAAGATTACTATCAATCTGAAGGGGGAATGGCTTATTTGAGTTTCAAACCAATTAACAACATTACCTTCAAAACCACTTATTTAAATGAAGAAACTAATTGGCTTGAAGCCCAACCTCATCTCTGGTCAATGTTTGGTGGGGATAAACTATTTCGCAACAACTTTAGTTCAGTAGAGAAATCTATACGCACATCACTTGCTGATGAAATCGATACTACGACAAACGCTGCTATGCATACAACTCTGGATTTAAATACCTTGGATCCCGATGATCCCTTTTCCAATTCTGCCTGGCATATCACCGGATCAATAGAATGGTCAAACCCTGATCTCGGTTCTGATTTTGACTATAAAAGATACAAACTCTCAGTCAGGAGATACCAAAAGATATATAAGAGTGTTATGCTTTTGGTTAGAGGAGTTATTGGCGATAGTGAAGGCTATCTGCCTATGTATAAGAATTTTTACTTAGGCGGAATAGGGACTTTACGGGGTTATAAATATAAAGAATTAACCGGTAGTAAGTTCTGGATGGCTAATCTTGAGTATCGAGTCAATTTCCCAAAAACAGATTTAGGTGCCTCGGTAGTCTGGGATGCCGGACAGGTATCAAATGATAAAATCTTCGATTCCCAAACCGAGGTAAAACATTCACTCGGATTGGCACTGCACATTGGTAAAGATTTTCAGATAAGTCTTTCTAAACGGCTGGATCGATCAAGTGATGATAATCCTCGTTTCCATGTAAGATTAAATCATCTGTTTTAAATGAAGTATCACAGGAATTTTTTTATGAAAACTAATATCATGATAGTTATAATCACTATCATGATATTAGTAAATACAGAATCAGTTTCAGCTCAGGATCATGATTATCAATTCGATATATCTCTTAAAGATAGCTTCCTTATAGTTCAACCGGATTTATCTTCATTTATTAATAGTGAAAAAACAGCTCTATTAAAAGATGGAGTAAATTATGCTTTTGAATACCAAGTTACACTTTTGCGTCCTCGACATTTATGGGGGGCAGTTCAATTAGAACAGCAAACAGAAGCAATTGCAATAGGATATCGATTGTTAACCAAAGAATATACACTATCTCATCTCCCAATAGACACTTCATTTAATGAAATAAGGTTTATTTCTTTAGCAAAACTACATCAATTTTTAGCAGATTCTGTTGAAGTAAGAATCTTAATATCAGATTATCTGTATAAAGAAAATAGCTATAAAATCAGACTTAAGACAACCTCTATCGCCTTGACTACCTTGAACTTAATATCTTCAGAAAACAATAGCGGCGGATCTCCGATAAAATATCTATTCCGTCAATTTCTTGAATTTACCGGCTATGGCCGAGAAGAAAAAACAATATTTTCGGGGCTGTTCAAATTATCTGAACTCGATAATATTGAGTGATTTCCCTTTATTCTATCGATGTAAGTAGTTAATCTAACCCAATTTATTCCGATATATTTAGATAAGAGAAAATAATAATGCTCGTTTTTGAGAATTTTTAAACTTAAGGCATTACTAAGTATATGGATAAAAGCAAAACTATCTTAGACACGCAGGTAATTGATCAAACATCGACCACTGAACCTATGGATGTTTTGGCTGATCTTGAGGCAACTCTTAACGAAGTAGCTAAAACTAATCCTCGGATTGATAGCTCCGCAGATGAACCACAGAGTCGTTCTGCTGATCTGAAAGCAATTCTTGAAGTATCGATGGCTGTAAATTCATCATTGGTGCTTGATGATATTCTTCAGATTGTCATGACCAAAGCAATCGAACTGATGCAGGCTGAGCGTGGTTTGATAATGCTTCTCGATGATCATGGTAAGCTCCAGGTTAGATCAGCCTACAATCTCTGCAAGGAAGAAATGATGGATGAAGATTTTAAAATCTCTAACTCAATCACTTCCAAAGTTGCCGGTACCGGCAAATCTGTCTATACTTCTGATGCTTTATCCGACGAACGATTCTCAAATCAGCAATCGGTACTGGAATTGCATCTTCGTTCAATAATGAGTGTTCCATTAAAAGTCAAAAACGAAGTTATTGGTTTAATCTACCTTGATAATTCAAATCAATCCAAGATGTTTCTTAAATCTGATCTTTATCTTTTCGAACTTTACGCCCAAATGGTTTCAAATGCTTTGCACAATGCTAAATTGTACCAATCACTCCTGACTCATAAGAGATACAATGAATCCGTGATCAAAACAGCCCCTTTTGGAACCATCGTAATCGATTCCGAAGGTCGCATTGTTACGATCAATTCAGTAGGACTGGAAATTTTTGATTTCAATAAAGATAGTATTACTACTCTAAATCAGAGTAACGATCCCAGCCGATTTATAGAATTACTTCTTGAATCCGAGAGACCACAATGGCAGCATATGATAAATTCGGCTACGACAACCAAAGAAGAATTCTCCGATCCCAGATATTTCCACAATACAGGATATTTTGAAAAAGCTCTTTCAATAAAAATACTACCAATCAGTCATTTGCCCCACGGAGGAGACGGGGTGATAATTGCTATCGAAGATATTACTGAAAAAGTTTTGATGGAAAAGTATGTGATTTTATCTGAAAAGCTGGTTGCTAAAGGTGAAATGGCTGCCTCAATAGCCCATGAACTTAATAATTATCTGGCCATT
>DAOWMZ010000063.1 GCA_030642845.1 Candidatus Zixiibacteriota bacterium | reverse complement strand
AGCAAAGTATGCCTGTAATCAACCGGATAATTGAACTTTTCATTTTTTCATTCCTGTTTATATTTTCTCTTTTGTTTACTCATTATATTATTCGACTAAATGTAAAAGTTCTTTATAGTTTCATAGAATCTATTATAATCCCCTAAGATCCGTTTAATGAACAAATTAAGTGGATTTTACTCAGCTGTAACGGTCAGGGTAGAAGAATACTGGTTGTAAGATGAAGTAGTAGCAGGTGTTTCAATTCGAAACCAATAATTAACACTATCATTAACAGCTACACTGGTAGCAATAGTGAAATCAGTATCATAAGCAGATATATCAGTCCAGGGACCTGTATCGCTGGTGGTTGACCATTGAGCGCGTACAGTATCTGCACCATTGGCACTGTTGTCAATTTGCCAGTTATTTGATCCAGTAGTGAACTGACTAATTTTCCCCTTGAATGTTTCAGCACCTGTACCATCATTGATTATAATACTTGATTCTGGTGACAACCAGGTATTGAGAGGATTTGCTCCAAAAGCAAAAGTTGAATTAGTTACTGATACGCTTAAGATTACGGTCCAATATACTTTTATTTGAACTTGATCAATTCGCAGAGTATCAGAAACAGTTGATTTTTTATTTATTATCACACCAAATGTTGATGTATTTATCTCAGTTACTGTCCAGGTTGTATTCCACAAGGCATTTGTTGTGCCAGTACTGGTTATGTCATCATCTGATCCGAAATTAAGAATTCCCTGAATAATATCACCGACTATACTGGAACCATCTTTTGTCAGAGCAATATCAACAGTTCGCTTGTTCTCAATGTCTCCATCAGCCTGTCCGTTGATTCTAACATATATGGAATCAATAGTTGCATTAGAAGGAACACCGACAGAGAAATTTGTTATATACAGACTATCTTTATTCGCATTACTATATTTTGTCCTGATTCCATCGTCAAGATACACATTTGTTGGATTTATCCAGTTAGTTCCTGAGGCAGCAACAGGATCATTATAATCTCCGGAAGCTGCAAATAGAGCATGAGGGAGTATTAGTAATAATAACAAGAACTTTTTCATTTAAAAAACCATTTTTAATCTAATAACAGATTAGACACTAAGGTTTCGATAGCAAGTCTTAGATTGTCTAACACATCATTATCCATCGGCATTTAACTTTAACTTTTTAACCTATGTTCATTATGGCTCAAGTAAGGTTATTAAATTATAATTTATAATATCATCATATTTATTTAAACATATATATGTACATTTTAGTCGTTAAGTTGATGTGCCAAATAGGAATAATTAAATCATAGATAAATGTAAGATCATTAATAGATAATTTATAGAATTTGCATATTGACATTTTGAACTAATCTTGTTCTATTCATGTATTATAGAAAGGTGTAAAAATATGATAATTTATAAATTTAAAAAGTTCTTTGTATTTTCTCTGGTTCTGTTAGGTTTGATGATAATTCTTCCCGGATGCGGTAACGAGTCCGGAACAACGGTGACAATTAACATGGATGTTGAACCAACATCCATGCATCGAGAGGCTGTTATCGATTCAAATCCTGGTGTCCAGGTAATAAAAGTTACAAGTCCAAGCGGTCAGGCGATTACATTTTCTGCTACGGCACAGGAATCCTGGATAAGATTGAGCCTTTACGGGTCCGGTGATGTCGTTGATCGTCTTGCTCCTGATTCATTTGTGATAAGTATTGCTTCACGAACTCTTGATGCAGGATTTTACGCAGATACAGTTTGGGTTACATCGGATAATGTGGTTAATTCACCTTTTGCAATTCCAGTTACATTATTGGTTGGGGATAGTTTAGAGTTTACACCTACAAAGATTAACTTTAATGCAATTACATTCAGAGGAAACCCTGAATCTCAAACTTTGAATGTTACATCCATCGGTGGAGAAGGTTTAGACTTTTCTATGACTAACAAGGAATCATGGTTATTACTGCCTGACCCCACCGGAACAGTACCAAAAGATGTTGCGATAGGTATTAACTCAATTGGCCTTACACCTGGATATTATTTTGATACAATTACAATTGATGCTCCATTGGCTGTAAATTCACCTGAATTTATTCCATGTTCACTTGGTGTTTTTAGCTGGGAAAAGAAAGACTTTGAACGTTTAGATAAAGCTAAACTGGATGCAGTATTTTTTATTGATGACATGCATGGCTGGGCTGTTGGTAATGTGAGTTCTGTACCAAATACTGAATATATAATTGCAACTGATGATGGTGGAGAAAACTGGGTTGAACAGGAATTCGATAGAGTAGGTATTATTGGTGATGTTATTTTTCTTGATCAGAATAATGGCTATGTGTGTGGTGAGAGAGGGACGATTAGGAAAACAACCAATGGGGGCGATAACTGGATAACAAAGGACACAGTCAATTCACTTGACCTGCTTAGTATTAGTTTTCCGAATATTAATAATGGTTGGGCGTGTGGTGATAATGGTACAATTATCAATACTATCGATGCCGGAGAGACATGGGAAATCCAGGATGGCAATGTTGTCAATGATCTAAGTGCTGTTTATTTCATAAGTTCCGATAGTGGATGGATCGTTGGCAATTCCGAAACAATTCTCTTTACTTCTGATGGCGGGGAAAATTGGGTTTCTCAAAATTCACCAATTTCAACTGATTTTAGAGATATCTTTTTTATTGATAATGCTGAGGGTTGGATTGTTGGCTTGTTTGGTACAATCCTCCATACAACAAACAGTGGCAGTACCTGGGATATATTGAGTTCCGGACTGGATACGGAATATCGAAGCATCTCTTTTTGTGTCTGTAAGCAGGGGTGGATCGTTGGAAATGATGGAACAATTCTATATTCTGCCGATGGCATTACATGGACTGAACAATTAAGCGGAACAAATGCTATTTTGCAGGGAATATATATGATTACCAACAATAAAGGATGGGCAGTGGGGCAGGATGGTACAATTCTTTATACCGAAGTCGGGGGACATTAAAAGTTGAATTGAATTTATATAAATAGATTTTATAAAAGCCTCAGATCATTCTGAGGCTTTTCTTTTTACAAGATATATAACAAATCCGACCACGAAGAGTAAAGCCGAAATAAGCTGATTGTAAGTTGGTTCAATTCCTCCAATACTGAAATGCATGGCTTCTTCATAATACCTTACATATTCAATAGCAAATCTGAAAACAGCTTCTATCATAAAGAGCAGGGCAATAGATTGACCTATAAATTTACGATTGATAACGACAAAATGTAAAAGAATAAACAAACCCAATCCGTAAAGGGATGAATACAATTGCGAAGGGTGGATATGGGCATCATGAAAAACAGAATAGGGGATACTTCCCGGTGGAAATGAAATGCCCCAGGGTAGTTCAGTCGGCGTACCAAAACAGCAGCCATTTAGAAAACACCCCACTCTGGTAACAGCTAAACCCAATCCCAGGGTGGGTGCAAAATGATCAAAAACATCAAGTACTGATAATTTTTTAATATAGCAGTATAATAAAGTACCAGCTATGGCAACTATGATTCCGCCATAAAGATTCAGCCCGGCGATACCAAACTGTCCCGATTGAAATGGATTAAAAGCAGCTCCCCAATTGCCGCTGAATTCACTCAAATGAAACAGAATATAAAAAAGTCTGGCACCTATTACTCCACCAAAGATCATTATATAGGCAATAGACAGATACTGCTCGAATGGTTTGTTCATCCTGGATGTCAGGTGTTTTATATAAAGAACTCCTAACAGAAAAGAGACTGCCAGCATGACGCCGTAACTGCGAATTGGTATCGAACCGATATGAAATAATTCAGGATACATTATTTTTTATTTTCTCCGATTTTTTCAATTTTATACTCTTTACCTTCTGTTGCGAATCATAATATTTCCAAATCCTCAGGGTAACTATCAATCCAATCAATCCGCCGACTATTACATCGGACACATAATGAAATCTTCCCCAGACTGTCCCAATCGCCAGGCCAAATGTTAGAACAGTAATTATCCAGGCTTTGTTGCGATAATATTTAAAACTGTACATAGTAATAACCAGGGCAATTCCAAAATGCGATGAAGGCATGCACCCGCCTCTAACTGCACCGGTATTTATTACCATTTCCACTAACCTCCTAAATAGAGGTCCCTCAATATTATTGACATACTGTCCCGCAAAATACCAGCGGGGACCTTCGATAGGGTATAAAAAGAACAACAGATATGAAAGAAAAAAAGTAAGACAAATTGCGCTCATGGAATTTTTAATAATTTCATAATCTTTTTTGATATAGAGTATGATAAAAAAGACAGGGATCATAAAATAATAACTGAAATAACAGAATGATATTGGCTCAGTCAACCAGGGAGTCAGCAGATTCTGATCAATAAATAGAGTTGGATTTATTCCGAATATCATTTTTTCAAATGAGATGATCTGAACATCAAGGAAACTGTCAAATAACAAAAACATCAAACTTCCGGTAGCTCTGTAAAAAAAAGTAAAGAATAAGACGGGGTAGAGGAGTCTCAGAATACGATAAATATTGTTTTTTTTCTCATTAATGTACTGAGTTATTACATATGTGAGAATAGCCATGCCGGTATAAAATGATAATTCATCCCAGTATTGACTCCACGATCTTCCAATTACAGCAATAACTACTACCATCAAAAAGCAATAACCAATTATAAATCGGTCAAATAGGTAAATTGGTTTTTTCGATGTGTCAATCAATTCTAATTTCATTGTTTTTTTCTTTTAGGAGATCCTTCAACAACAATTACAATCTCACCTTTTGTAGTTTTACCAAGTTTCTCCAATATATCAGATACGGTTCCTCTGATAAATTGTTCATGTAGTTTGGTGATCTCTCTTGCCACACATGCCCGCCGGTCTCCTAATATTTCCAGAATATCGTTAAGAGATTTCAGGATGCGATGCGGGGATTCAAAGAATATAAGAGTGTGAGGGAAATCGACTAATTTACTTAATCTTGTTTTACGAGCACCTGATTTATTGGGCAGAAAACCCTCAAAGAAAAAACGATCGGTTGGCAATCCTGATGCTGTAAGGGCAGGGATAATAGAATTTGCTCCGGGAAGAGGTATCACCGTTATATCGTTATCAACAGCAGCCTTTACAACACGGTAGGCCGGATCAGATATGCCGGGAGAGCCTGCATCGCTTATAACTCCTACCGATAAACCTTGTTTTAATATTTCAATTAATTGATTGGCGCGGGAAGCTTCGTTAAATTCATGATAACTAATTAGTTTTTTCCTGATCCCTAGCTTATTGAGCAGACGACCGCTATGGCGAGTATCCTCACAGGCGATAATCTCCACTTCTTTGAGGATTTCCAGAGAGCGTTCTGTGATATCTCCCATATTTCCAATCGGAGTTGGAATAAGGTATAATTTCCCCGAATTCATAGTAATAATTTAATCCTTTAAGGTAATATTGGAAGGAATAACTTCCCTTCCCAATCCTGCAATTTCCGGGAGAGAACGTTTAAACGCATTTTTATTTAAAAGCATAATTACCTGTCGAATATCATTTTCATTGTAGCCTAAATTATTCAGTTCTGATTTTGATCTGATTCCATCATCTACAATACTTTTCAGTATCAAATCAATCTGCTCGTATAACACACCGATCTCCAACTCATCAGTTTGCCCTGCCCAGAGATCCGCAGAAGGGGCTTTAGTGATGATTTGATCAGGGATACCCAAAGCTTTTGACATCTGCCTGACTTCGGTTTTATACAATTCACCAATGGGATTGATTGAACAGGCTGAATCACCATACCATGTAGTATAACCCAGACATATTTCGGTTCGGTTGCCTGTTCCAAGAACCAGTCTGCCAGTCTTAAAGGCAATATCAAACAGAATAGACATTCTCTCACGAGCCATTTTGTTGCCTGCCCGGAGACGATTGTTTTCATCAATTTTGTCATAGTAGGCATCGATCATGGGGCTTATATCAACCTTACGGTATTCGATTCCGGTTTTTTTAATTAACTCCATAGCATCATTTTCTGAATTATCAGAGGATGTTCGGTAAGGCATTATCAGCCCCAGTACTTTATCTTTGCCAACTGCTTCGATAGCAAGAACTGCTGAAAGGGCAGAGTCTATTCCTCCCGAAAGTCCTATCACAAAACCGGTCAAACCAGATTTATCTAATCTGGTGCTTATGAAATGTTTGATTTTTTCTAATTTGTCATTTAAATCAATATCTTTTTGCATTTATTTCCTCCAGTAATACAAATATACGATATGTGATTGTGAGACAGCATTCAAGGAAAATATTATGATAGCTTGACATATATTAGGAGTGAAGTATAATAACATATAATTTGAAAGGGAGATATCATGAGTGTAAACAAAGCAATTCTAATCGGGCATTTGGGTAAAGACCCGGAGCTTAAATATTTAGCCAACGGGCGGGCTGTAGCCACTTTTTCTCTGGCCACCAACGAAAACTGGACTGATAAAAGCGGGCAGAAGCAGACAAAAACAACCTGGCATAATCTTGTTGCATGGGGAAAACAGGCAGAAGTAATTAACGAATACTGTCGCAAAGGGAAACAGCTATATATCGAAGGCAGAATTGAAAACCGCAGTTGGGATAAAGATGACGGATCCAAAGGATACATCTCCGAAGTAGTTGTGCAGAATTTTCAATTCCTTGGTAGTCGAGATGATTCTCAGGCATCTACAGAATCAACCGGTCAACCTCAACCGGCAAGTAATCCCCCCGGCCCAAGTGATGCCGGTGATGATGATGACCTTCCCTTCTGATTGATTTCAAATATGATTATTCAAACCCCATTTTATAAATGGGGTTTTTTTGTGGGCGGCAGACGTCTTCACAATATTAGGGATCTCAGTATTTCTTATTCATTGTCATTCCCAGTTTGACTGGGAATCCAGGCTTTTCAATGAGTTACTGGATTCCCGATCAGGTCGGGAATGACAACAACGAAAGGCACTCATTATAAAACAGGGTTTTTAAACACGCCCTTAAGAATAGGTTTTTTTATTGTTCTATAATGAAACAGTAAAGCTCAACTAATGGACTAAACTTATGATATGCTTTGTTCCGATATTATTTATAAGGCATATTATAATAATAAGTTAGATGGCGTGTCTTACGTTAAACTTTAACTAAGTTATGGAGATCTACGAATGCAAATCGGATTTATTGAAAACAAATCACAAGTCTTTACCAAAGTGATATATTTGTCAATTACTGCCATTATCCTATCTGCTATAATCATAGGTTATTTTAATGTAATAACTGAAAGTCGGATTGAACAGGTATATAATAGGACTGAATTAGCTGCTTTAACTTTTATGCCATATATGATATCTGCTGTAGTAGCGGCCATAACAGCTATTTGTATCACTAATCTTTTACCCTGGCTAAAAGTGGGTAAATCTCTTAATATAATTGAGACAAGACTCAAAGAAATGGCTGCAGGAGATATTTCAACAAAACTAAAACCAAACAGCAATATCGCCCATATTCAGACAATAATGTTTGAAATGAATAATACTGTGGATGCCTTGGGTAACCAGTTAGTCCGGTGGAAAGCAGTCAACCGCCAACAATGGGAATTGCTTCAATCGATAAGAAGTGCAGCATCGGGGAATAACTGTAATGAAGTAATCGATATTGTTAACGAAATGGAAAAAAAATGGGAAAAGATAGCAGAATTTGAGGATAAACTAACGACTTAATTATTTCTCAAATTCTTTCTTTAGGGCTTTGAATTCTTTTAAAAGATCAGGTAGTCTGTTCAAGGCAGCCTCAATTCTCATAGCTTTT
>DAOWMZ010000168.1 GCA_030642845.1 Candidatus Zixiibacteriota bacterium | reverse complement strand
TGATCGGCCCACCCATAGTATAACCGTTACGGACACCGGATATAATTTGCACCCGATCCTGTTCGATTTTCATACGTCCGCCTCGGCCGTAACCTTTCTGACGACGTGCCATCTGTAAATTTATTTGATCAATATTAATCGGAAAACCGGCAGGGAAACCATCAATTATAGCTGTTAATGCCGGCCCATGTGATTCGCCGGAAGTTAGATAGGTAAACATACGGGTATATTACAAATTTTGTTTGGGAAGGTCAACTTAAGTTATTCAAACAGACTTTTCAACCTGATAGACTAAATCAGATCCCTCTTCGCTCCCTTCAATATCAGACATACGTTTTTCAATTAGATCATCTATATTCAATGCATTGGAGAGGCTATGAAATTTTTTGACATCAATGGGTGATATTTCCTTCATTTCTTCAATAACAGCAACAATTTTCCTAACGGATTTATCCATTACATCCAGACTTTTGCCCATATTATCAATCAAAAATTGATTATCGCCCTTCTTATGATGCATTCGTAAAAGTTGAGATTTCCCAAAAATAACCATAACAGCGTTATTGAGATAGTGGGAAAGAGTTGCCATAGTAATATTCTTTAATTCTTCAGCTCCTTTAGCCCTTTCTTCTAATAAAAGCTTCTGACTCAACTCCGCTCTTTCTTTGAAAAGATTATCAATTGTTAAATATGATTTCCAAATCTCCTCGTTAGCTTTAGCGAGTATTTCGTTAGTATTACCTATATCAACTCCGAGATATTCTGCTATTTCGATAGTTTTTGGGAGAAGAGAAAAAGTTATTTCATTGATTTTTTCTTTTGATATTCCAAGAGCTTTAGAGACACTATTGATCTTATCAATTCGCCCTATTATCTGTGAGTCAAAATCAGAATACTGATCAGTACTCAGAAGGGTAGCTAATTTTATAATATTAGTGAGGGGATCCTTTTCTGAAATATCATCAAGATCATGATGATCTCTAATACTGTTTATGATATAAGTTGGCAGACCCCATACTTGAGCTAGATGATAACCAACTTCAGCATGATCGATACCTAATACTTTTCTTTCAGCTTCTAGAAGGTCTTCAGCACTAATCTTATTTTTAATAATTCGCTTGTACTCTTTTGGATAGTGATGAAGGAAAAACAAAACTCCAATATCAGCCAGTAAACCGGCAATAAAGGCTTCTTCGACAGATTTAAATTTCAAGCTTTTGGCAATCTCTTCACTTGCACCAGCAATTGAGAGTACAAAGGTAAAGAAACATTTCGGATTAATCCCGGATTCTCTCTCAATTTTACTCGGATCCAGAACTGATGAAGAAAGGGCCATACATTTAACTGTTACCATCCCAACCATAGAGATTGCTTGCTGAACGGTTTTAATTTTCTGAACACGATGGTAGAAAGATGAGTTTGCTAATTTTAATACTCGCCCAGTTAATGATGGATCTTTAAGAATTATTTTTGAAAGTTCATCTGCTGAAAAATCATCTTTTTCAATATTATCCAAAATTTCCAATAAAACTTGTGGAAGTGATAATATTTTATCGTTTCGTTTAATTTGATCAATAATTGTCATTCTATCCACTGATAACTCCTATATTGGTATATATAAGTTATCGGAGTTTTAAGTAATTTATTGATTGAATTTACAGTTTTATGTTAAAATAATCAGTTTATCACCAATGACTGGACAACTTCTGTAAGATTTTCAATTCGGAAGGGTTTATACAAAATATTTTTGATCCCGGCTGACTCTAATTTTGATTTATCAATATCAATTTTCCAGCCTGTTACCAGAACTACCGGAGTTCCAGGGCGGATTTTCATGATTTCAGTTGCTGTTTCAAGTCCTGAAATACCTGTCATAGCAAGGTCAGTTAAAACTATATCGAATTTATACTTTTTAACTAATTCTATCCCTTCAGCTCCTGAAGATGCAGTTTGAACTTCATATCCCAGGGATTGGCACATAGCTGATATCAGGTCAAGAATCATTTTCTGATCATCAATTGCAAGAACTTTAATCCTGGAATGAGTTTGTCTCTGAACCTCTTTAGAAGTATCATATATTGAGAATTTAAATGATAAATAAGCCGGTTGTTCCTGGGTATTATCATAAGCATATTTGCAATTACTATCTGAAATATGTTTTAAGAAAGTATCTGCCGGACGTATTTTTATAATGTCCCCGGGATTTAAATAATTACCATAACTTGAAACCATTTCAGCTTTCTGATACTCATTTTGAATACGATAAATATCAAAATAAACTTCATCATTTTGTCGGTATAGTTTTAATCCGATCTTTTCATCTTCGTAGGCTTCTGAAGTTA
This sequence comes from Candidatus Zixiibacteriota bacterium, assembly GCA_030642845.1. Classification (GTDB taxonomy): domain Bacteria; phylum Zixibacteria; class MSB-5A5; order GN15; family FEB-12; genus DAOWMZ01. The sequence goes on along the minus strand of DAOWMZ010000168.1, from coordinate 3,064 downwards.
GAATCTTAATTGTCTCCTCTGCAAGAGAGGCAATTTTTTTATCAGAAATATTAATCTGGTCATCAGCTTCCAAATCTACAACAAATTCTCTGGGTCTGCCCCCAACCATGTACAGGTTTTCGGAAATATGCAAACGATCCATAATGGAATTTATTATTTTCTTAGGGTTACTAACATCTGGATTAATCCCATTTCCATTAATTGATAATTCATCTGATTTTGTAAAAGATTCCTTTAAAAAAGCTGCTGCTTTTTCCGCATCAGAAATTACACTTCTTAAATGTTCTGCAATATCACCGGTTAGTTCCGGGCGAGTAAAAGCCAATTCAGCATTGCCAATTACAGCCGAAAGATAATTATTAAGCTGATTGATAACTTCACCGGGCAAACCGGCTTCAAGTGATTTTGTCTTTTTTTCTGTTTTCTGGCGGTTCAATTCATTGATAGTTAATCTAACTGAATAAAGAGATGATGCCAGCGTAAGAACTCTCTCCCATTCTCCCTTTTCACTCTCTGTAATGTTAAAGAAAAATATTGCTACTCCCAGAGTTGAATCCAATTTATTAATAGGACAAACAGCCCAAAATGATGGAAGTCCGTTTTCACCAAAAATACTATAGAATTTTTCACGAGTTGGCGGATCTAATGCTTCCAACGTTTTACCTATTGCATTACGACCAAAAACAAAACTTGATTGAGCGTTGTTAACCGATAAACCAACAATTCCTTCACCGGGATAAATAACAAAATCCTGAATTATATCATCATTTATTTTATGTCCGCCTGTTGCCTTAAATGAACCGTTGATCTCTTTTTTAAAAAGAACAGCACGGGCTGATTTTGGTAAAGCCGGTGCTATTTGCTCGAGGAATATTTCAGGATTAGTATCAAATTTCTCACTACCATCAAAACGGAGAAGATTTAAAATCGTATCAAATCCTCTTCGTCGAGTCAGATCCATTTTTTGGTAGTTATCTTTCTGTAATACTATCTGAGCCAGATGGGCAAACAAGTCAACGACTTTTATATCATCATCAGTAATTTTAAATGGTTTTGATTCTCTACGAAGAACTATCACATCTGTGAACATTTTTCCCGGTAAAGGATATACTAATGTTGATAATGTTACAAACGTACGACCTTCTTCGGTCTTCCCTTCCTGATTAATTATCAAAGGTTTACGGCGGTCGATAGCATCAACCAAAGCGGTTTTATAGCTTTCCGAAAGATCAAAAAGCGGCTCGCTGTTGCCATAATACTGAAGAGTCCCGTTTGACATTCCCATCAGGTGAGCTGATTGACAAGATATCATCCCTACCAAACTACGGCAAAATGATTCTAATACATCTCGTACCATAAATGAATCAGTCGCTGTCATCACTCTTGATATTAAGTTACTATGGTTTAATTCTATCTGCTCAATACTATTATGAGCAGTTGATAGTTCTCTTTCCAATCTTGTGGCTTTTATTTTCTCTGCTAACCATTCTGCTATCGGTTGCAGGTAACTGATCTCCTGGCGGCTGAAATATTTGCTTTCTTCGGCTAATAATATTATCCCGCCAATTTTGTCTCTTCCTGAAACCATAGGCAATACAAGGCATGACCCAAAACGGGAGGATTGCTGTGATTTGTTACGATCAAAAAATGTGAACTGCCCAGAGATTAAAGGCTCGCCTAAATCTATACTCTGGCTAATAATATTTCTTTCGAGGGGGTAATATTCAAGAAGGGCATTTTCCTGTTTTGTAAATCCTACAGATGATGTCAGCACAAACTGACGGCGAGCGCGATTCAGCAGGAAAACTGCTCCGGAGCATTCCGGAAAATGAGATGTCATCTCTTTTATTGAAATATTAAGAAGCTCGATCAATTGATATGGTCCCCTGGCATCCCTTTGAAGATTGTCCAGAATGGAGAGCTTATTCTCCCTGGCTTCAATTTCTTCTTTACGGATTTGCCAATAATCAGCATAAAAAGCCAAGCCAATAACTGCCGCTATAAGCCCGACCAGGAGAATAATAAACTGGGCAAAATCTATATAACCGTATGCCTCTTCAAGGAACCAACTCTGATAGGAATCAGTCAGTTCAACTGTCTGCCATGCAACAGCAGCAAAAACTAATATACCTCCAAAAATAAAGATGAATCGACCGGGGATATCTTTTTCGACAAATAATTGTAAGCGGATGGATAGAAAAACAATGATTAGTCCTACAACTATTGGCAATAACAATTGAGGCAGCATACTCAACATCAACTTTTCTCCTCAATCTCTCCATGCAGGGTAAAAGCATCTGCAGAAGTTATTCGCAAGGGTACTATTTCCCCTTTATTGATATTTTCTGCTTGAAACAGAACAGTTTTATTCCCTTCCGACCGGGCTCTCAGAATATCATCACTCCGACGAGAGTAACCCTCAACCAGACAGAATCTTATTTGACCGACTTCTCGTTGATTACTCTCAAATGCAATTTTCTGTTGAAGGGCAATAAGCTTATTCAGTCGCTGTATTTTTATATCTTCAGGTATATCATCATCATATCTCGAAGCCGTTGTCCCCGGCCTCACAGAATAGCGAAACATAAATGCGGCATCATATTTTACCTGCCGTACGACATCGAGCGTTTGCTCAAATTCATTCTCTTTTTCAGTTGGGAAACCAACAATTAAATCTGTTGTGATAGATAAATAGTCCATTTTAGTTCGTAAAGATTCTACAATATTCAAATAATGCTCAATTTTATAAGCTCTCCCCATTTTTTTTAATATTCGATTTGAACCGGATTGTAACGGCAAATGAATATGGGGCATCATTCTTGGTTCATCAGCCAAAACATCAATCAGTTTTTCCGAAAGATCTTTGGGATGCGAAGTCATAAATCGCAGACGAGGGACTTTTGTCTCTTTTAAAACCAGTTTGAGCAAATCGGGGAAATCAATATTATTGTATTGATAACTATTCACGTTCTGCCCCAACAGAGTAATTTCAATCACTCCATCATCGACCAGACGATTAACATTTTTGACAATTTGTTCCGCTGAGTGAGCTCTTTCCTTACCG
>DAOWMZ010000040.1 GCA_030642845.1 Candidatus Zixiibacteriota bacterium | reverse complement strand
TTTTTCTTAATACAGGCATCTTTTTCTCCAATATTAGATGGGCGCACTTTAGGCACACAGCAATATAGCGAAATCGTATGTAGTTGTCAATTAGCATGTTGAGGGAGTTATTGTTAGTATAATGCCGAAGGGGGGATTCGAACCCCCACTCCCATAAAGGGAACTGCGCCCTGAACGCAGCGCGTCTACCAATTTCACCACTTCGGCATTATTATCAAAATGACAAATAACGTCATTCTTTGCTCAGCCAATATATGAGATAATCTCATAAAAGCAATATTCTTTTTCTTAAATCAATTTTTACTTATAATTAAACATAAAAGATTAAAAAAACCGTTCCGGGGCGCGGGACGGTTTTTTAATTTCAACGATTAATCTTGTAATCTAATTCAGATAAGCTCTAAGTGAACGACTGCGGGAAGCATGACGCAAACGGCGTATCGCTTTCTCCTTAATCTGTCGTACACGCTCACGGGTCAGTGAAAAACGGGCACCGATTTCTTCCAGTGTCAGTGCTTTTTCATGATTTAATCCGAAATACAAATTGATCACCTCGGCTTCGCGGGGAGTCAATGAGTCCAGAGCTTTGTCTATCTCCAGGCGGAGTGAGTCGCTCAATAGAGACTCATCCGGAGATGGCTGAAATTCGTCCTCAAGGACATCAATCAGAGAGTTGTCTTCAGACACTGAAAAAGGCGCATCCAACGAGAGATGCGAGTTAGATATTTTTAAGGTGTCAGCAACTTCTCCTTCGGTTAATTCCAGCTCTTTGGCAATCTCTTCCGGCGAAGGGTTTCGCCCCAGCCCCTGCTCCAACCGGCTTGAGATTTTACCAATTTTGTGAAGAGTTCCCACTCGATTTAAAGGCAGCCGGACAATTCTGCTCTGCTCGGCTAAGGCCTGTAAAATCGCCTGGCGAATCCACCACACGGCATAAGAGATAAACTTGAATCCACGAGTCTCATCAAATCTTTTAGCGGCTTTAATAAGGCCGATATTGCCTTCGTTAATTAGATCCGCCAGAGAGAGACCTTGATTCTGATACTGCTTAGCAACCGAGACAACAAAGCGAAGATTGGCTTTTGTTAATTTTTCCAGGGCTATTTTGCTGCCCTGCTTGATTTTTCGTGCCAGTCGCACTTCTTCCTCGGCGTTGATCAAAGGGGTTTCCCCGATTTCGCGGAGGTACAGATCTAAGGACCTGTCTTCATCGCGATACTTTAGGGATTGTTTAGCCACAGCTTACAACTATTCCCTTCCAATAAGAAGTTAGTTATAATATACCTGCATCGGCAGGTAACTCCCGTCCCCATAATAGGGACAGTATTTATTAAGGACGCAAAACCCGGCGGGCAATCGTTCCGTCAGCTTCCTGAACTATTAATGGAATACGATTTGACGATCCGCTAATTTGTTTTGCGATTTTTTCCACATCATTTATTGTCTTGACGGTTTTATCACCAATCTGGAGAATTATTGTTCCTCTTGTAATTGATGCCCGATCACTCTGTGACCCGGAAAAAACCCGTCTAACGAATACACCCGGAACATGTTCAATTGAAAGAAGTTCCGCAATTTCCGGTGTAAATGTTAATAATTCCATTCCCATCCAGTCATAAACATCAAAATCATCTGGTTTAACTTGCCCTGATCCTGAAGCTAAAAAGGTGTCCCGGTCGCCTATCAGGGTATTAACCGTATGAGTAACTCCATTTCGAAACAGTTCCACCGCCACACTTTGGCCGTTTTTAACTGTTGAAACCAAAACTGAAAATTGACTGGCATTTTCTACTTCATGATTATTAAAACTTACTACTATATCCCCTTTTTTGATACCGGCTTTTTCCGCAGGAGAACCAATAAAAACCGAATCAATTATTACACCTTTGACAGCATCCATTCCCTGTCTTTTGGCTTCATTTTCAGAGACATTATTTAAATAGACACCCAGCCAGCCTCTTTGCACTTTTCCCGAAGAGATCAGGTCGGGGACAATGGCTCTGGCCAGATTTATCGGGATGGCAAAACCAATCCCCACCGAACCACCGGTAGGAGATGATATTGCAGCATTTACTCCAATTACTTCACCCCGTAAATTCAGAAGGGGGCCACCGGAATTACCCGGATTGATTGAAGCATCGGTCTGTATATAGTACTGGTAGTTAGGCGTATCACTGCCAAAATTCAGATGGCTCCGCCCTTTAGCGGAAATCACACCAACAGTTACAGTTCGATCCAATCCCTGTTGCGGAAAAGGGTTACCAATTGCAATAGCCCAGTCGCCAACTTTCAGATAGTCCGAATCGCCAAAAGAAATGGTAGTAATGTCTTCTTCGGGATCAACTTTCAAGACAGCTAAATCTGTTTCAGGATCAGCTCCAACCAATGTGGCTTCATATTGAAAACCAGTTGAAGTACGCACAGTCAGCTTTTCGGCGTTTTCAATCACATGATTATTTGTCAGGATATACCCGTCTTTGCGAAAAAAGAATCCGGATCCGGAGGAAGTTGAATAGCCGGAACGGCGATACCACCAGGGAACAGTCTCTTCGCGGGTACGAGCAGAAATATTAACTACTGCATCCTGGACGTTTTCCACAACCGATACAAATGGTGATTCTATCTCTCCGTTATTATTGACAAGTGGATATTGCCCGGTTTCAGAAATATTAGAATATGATTGCGCTTTTGATTGAGGTGACAGATCCAGTCCGGATGTAACTATAACCCCAAATATTATTCCAAGAGCAATAAGAAATCCGGCTGTAAATAACGTACGCCCCCATTTGCCCGGTGAAGATGAGGGATGAACAGATCTATTCAATTATCAAGGCCTCCAGACATTAGCCTATTATTATAGGCATTAACTAAGTATATGTCAAGCACTAAATCAGATTGTGCTCAATCACCATCTATTCTATTAGACGCATAATAGGCCTGTTATGATTCAAAAATATTACAACTTTTCATAAAAAATGTCAGTTTTTGTAAATTTAACTCTCATTATATGTTTTACGAAGGATTTGATAAATTATTCAACATTTCTATTATTTAAGCATATTTTCATTGCTATTGACTTTTCAGATTAAGGTCGCTACTTTCCATATAGTTATGGCATCACCATTTATGATGAAAAATGAGCTGGTTGAAATTGGACGGCAATTGCATACGCAGAAAATGATTGCCGGAACCGATGGTAATATTTCGGTAAAACTGGATGACGACCGTATCCTGATTACCCCATCAGGCTTACCAAAAGGAAACCTAAAACCTGAAGATCTGGTAATTGTAGATTCCAATGGTAAACATCTGCAAGGGATCCAAAAGGCTTCGAGTGAATACTTGATGCATCTTTGTGTTTACAAGAACAGGCCGGAAATCAAGGCATGTGTCCATTCTCATCCCCCTTATGTTACAGCATTTGCCGTAGCAGGAATCCATCTGGATGAGGATATTCTTCCCGAAGTTGTCGTCTCTATTGGTGGAATTCCTCTAACTGATTATGCTCCCCCCGGAACCGATGCCGTACCAAAATGCCTGGAGCCTCATATTGAAGCCAATAATGCCTTTATTTTGAGAAATCATGGTTTGCTTACAATTGGCCGTTCACTTAATGAAGCATTTTTAAGGCATGAAACAGTTGAGCATTATGCCCGAATAGTACATCTGGCCCGTCAATTGGGCAATATTGACTCTATCCCATCGGAAGATTTTAAGAGACTGGAAAAAATGCGTCAGAAACTTGACGAAACCTGGTCTCAAAATAAATAACGGAGATAGCTATCAATGTTGATTAAAAAAGTGGTAGTTGATCGGGCCGACCGTCTCTACCAACTCCCCCCGGATATAGCCTCTTTTATACCAGGTTTGAGACAAAGGATCCAGTCCAAAAAAGTCAAAATCCTTGATCTGGCTACATTTAACTGGCCGGGAGTTTTCCCTGAAGATAAAGAAATCACATCGGAGTCTCTCAAGCCTGCTTCTGAAACTGAAATTGAACAACTTAAAACAGAATTGGCAGAGTGGTACAGAAGTTATCACGGTGTCAATCTGGAGCCGTCAAAAGAAATCTATATTGGCGGCAGTATTTCAAACCTCATGTTGCAGATCGCCCTTTCATTTATTGATCATAGTGATATAGCTTTTGTACCTGAGCTGGGTATTCCTCTATACAGCCGTCTGGTAACTAGCTGTGGTGGACAATCGCTAAGATATATTATAAGCGCCAAAAATCACTGGCTACCGGATTATGATCGCATTACTTCCCCTTTGGGACGGATTGCCCGTCTTCTTTTTCTTAATTCTCCGCATAATCCTACTGGTGCCGAATTAAATGAAAAGGCTATTACAGATCTGATTTGGATTGCTTCAAGAGAGAATATTGCGATAATAAATGATGCGGCCTACGCCACTATTTCGGGTCGGAAACCAATTTCATTTTTGAGTATTAAAAAAAATAAAAATGTAGGGGTCGAGGTCGGTTCTTTTTCATATACTTTCGGACTTCCATCACTTCCGGTAGGTTTTGCTGTTGGAAATCGTGAAATAATAAACGGTATGAGGCAAACAAGCAAATTTTTTAATACCCATATACTGAGATATTATATCGAATCTATAACAACGGCTATCCGGCAGTTTCCTTCTAATTCTCTCAAAGATATACGCAAAATTCTAAACTCTAATATATCCGAAGCAAATAAATTATTGACTACTCTTGGACTTGAAAAAGCCGGGTACGATTCGATTCCGTTTATCTGGGCAAAAACTAATAAAAGGAAACAATCGACAACAACTGCACGTCAGTTATATCGTCGCATTCGTATCCAAACTGTTCCGGGTGTTGCTTTTGGTAACAGCGGTGAAGGATATATTCGATTTTCGGCTACCGCATCAGATAAAACCTATAATCTTGCTCAGGAAAATGCAAAAAAGAGGTTGCGCCTCCATAATAAAAGCAGGCTGTGATGAAAGATCTGATTAGAATAAAAGATATGTCATTCTATGGTTATCATGGAGTGACAGCCGCCGAAAAAGAGACCGGCCGCAAGTACGAGGTCGATTGTGAATTGGAAGTCGATTTAGCCGAACCGGGACAGACTGATCAGTTATCTGATACCATCGATTATGCAGAAGTGTACAAACTGATTAAGAAAGAAGTTGAAAACACCGCTTATTCATTATTGGAACGGTTGACATCAAGTTTAACCGGTAAAATACTTGACAGTTTTCCTGTTTATCGTGTAACTTTAAAGGTAAGAAAAATGACTCCTCCGATTGCCGGGGATATAAAATATATCGAAGTGGAAATTACCCGGTATCAGGCGGATATGTCAAAACTATTGAATGATAATGACAAAGAGAAATGAGGCTTAAGTGAACACTTCGGCATATATATTATTAGGTTCTAATCTTGGTGATCGGGAAAAGAATCTAAGGGTTGCTTTGGCAAAAATGAAAACAATCCCCGGATTGGAAATTGTTGCATCTTCCGGAATCTACATCACCGAGCCACAACAGATGGCAGGTGAAAATCCTCCGTTTATGAATCAGGTTGCAAAAATTGAATATCAGTATTTACCTAATGAGTTATTAAATGCCCTCGAATTAATCGAAAAAAATATGGGAAGAACCGGTAAGGGGCAAAAAGAACCACGACCGATTGACCTGGATATTTTATTGTTCGGTGATGAAATTATTGAAACCGATGTTTTGTCAGTTCCCCATCGGGAGCTTTTGAACCGGCCATTTGCTATGGTTCCCTTATTGGAAATTGATCCCGATGTCATTCATCCGGTCACTAGAGAACCGATTGCAGAGTTTTTAATTGAAGAAGAAGCTAAAGAAATAATATTATATAAAGATCATGTCGCAAGACAAATTTGAACCAAATTATATTGCTGTTGAAGGAGTAATCGGAGTTGGTAAAACAACTTTCGCCGGAATGCTGGCGGCTGCTCTTGATGCCGAAGAAATCCGGGACGAGATTTTCAACAATCCCTTTCTCGTTGATTTCTATAAAAACCGCAAAAGGTACGGCTTCTCCTGCCAGTTATATTTCCTGCTAACTCGTTTTCAACAACAGCAGCAGCTTCAGACAAGAGATCTGTTTGCCAAAAGGACTATAGCCGATTACTTGTTTGCGCGTGATTCTATTTTTGCTTCGGTAAATCTACCGGACAGAGAGTTGACGCTATACAATAAGATAACTCCTATCCTCACCAAAGATGTTCCCAAACCGGATCTGGTGATTTATTTGCAGGCATCGACACCGATTTTGATGCAGCGTATTCAAAAACGAAATTTCCCTTTTGAAAAATCAATTGATACCGATTATATCAAAGCTCTTAACAAAGCCTATGATTATTTCTTTTTTAATTATTCCGACTCTCCCCTGCTGGTAGTAAAAACAGATAACATAGATTTTGAAAGTACTCCACAGCATTTCAATGATCTGGTAAATCAAATACACAAACCAATAAGCGGTAAAAAATATTATTCTCCTGCTGGAGATCTAACTACTATTTAAAAATTATGTCACGTATTAACGGAAAAAAGAAAACTACTGTCAGAACTTTTGTACGGAAAAAAGCAAAAGGTAAAAAAATAACAGTACTTACTGCCTACGATGCTTTTATCGCTTCGCTTCTTGATAACGCAGGTATTGATTCCATATTAGTGGGTGACTCCGCCAGTAATGTCATTCATGGGTATGACTCTACGATTCCGATCACGATGGATATTATGATTGCTCATACTGCTGCGGTAGCGCGTGGAACAAAGAACGCTCTCATAATTGCTGATATGCCATTTTTGTCATTTCAACCATCGATAGAAACGGCAGTTTTAAATGCTGGTCGATTTCTCAAAGAAGGGAACGCCGAGGCAGTTAAAATTGAAGGTGGAATTGAAATGGTCGATACAATAAGACGGGTAATAGAATGCGGAATACCAGTGATGGGACATATTGGTCTGACACCACAATCAATCAATCGATTCGGAGGACCGAGAATTCAGGGAAAAGCAATAGACTCACAAACATATCTTAAAGAATCTGCTTTAGCATTGGAAGAAGCTGGATGCTTTTCTATGGTTCTGGAATTGTTGGAAATTGAAACAGCCAAGGAGATAACCGAATCTCTTACAACCTGCGCTACTATTGGAATAGGTGCGGGTCCACATTGTGACGGACAAGTATTGGTCACCAACGATATGTTAGGCTTAAGACCGGAGGGATTTAAACCAAAATTTCTACGGGAATATGCCAACCTTACCCCCATCATAAATTCAGCTATTGAACAGTATATCAAAGATGTTATAAATAGCGATTTCCCCGGAGAAGATGAATCCTACTACAAGGGTGGCTAAGCCACTATTATTATGTCATGGATTGGTTGTATATAAAAATAATTCATTAAATGGAATTTTTGAATATGGTGGAACTCATGTACAATCACATTGTTATCATTACAAAATAATCTCAATTAACTAAATAGAATTAAAGTTTATTATTAATTATTAGGAGTGTGTTATGGAAAATTTATGGGAAAAACTGGCTGACTGGAGTACGATTTATGGCATCAAGATTATCGGTGCCATAGCGATTATCGTAATCGGTCGAATTGTTATCGGAATATTAACCGGTATTATCGGACGACTGATGAAACGGGCAAATACAGATGAAACATTAACTAAGTTTATTCTCAAACTTACCAAAATCGCACTGTTGACTTTTGTATTTATATCCGCTTTGGGAACTCTTGGTGTACAAACTGCATCGTTTGTGGCTATTATCGGTGCCGCCGGTTTAGCCATCGGTTTTGCCCTGCAGGGATCACTGTCGAACTTTGCATCCGGAGTGATGCTTATTGTTTTCCGCCCTTTCAAAACGGGTGACTATGTCGAAGCCGGAGGCAACTCAGGCGTTGTCGAAGAAATCTCTATCTTTAATACAATAATGAAAACACCGGATAACAAAAAAGTAATAATTCCCAACAGCCAGGTTACCGGTGGAAGCATTGTTAATTATTCTGCCAAAGATACCCGGCGGGTCGATATGACTTTTGGAATTGGTTATAATGATGATATAAAACTTGCCAAAGAGACTCTCGAAGAATTAGTCAAAGCTGACAGTCGGATATTGACCGATCCGGCTCCGACAATTGCCGTTTCGGAATTAGCCGATAGTTCGGTTAATTTTGTTTGTCGTCCATGGGTTAAAACTGCCGATTACTGGGGAGTTTATTTTGATATGACGGAAAAGGTTAAATTAACCTTTGATCAAAAAGGTATTTCGATACCTTTCCCGCAGCAGGATGTTCACATACATCAGGTTTCAGGAAATTAAAAGGAGTAATGATGTCATACATAAAATGCAGAAGTATTGTTTCATTTATATTTATTCTATTATTGATAGTATCTGCAAATGCTCAGGACAGTACGAATACCGGTTGGAATAAATCAATGATAATTGATTTCACTGTCACACAGACTTCGTATTCCGATTCATGGACCGGTGGTGAAGCCGGTTCTATTAACTGGGTATCGAACTTAAATGGTTCTGCTGAAAAACAACTCAGCCAAAAATTTAATTTCAGATCATCGCTCAAATTGTCATTCGGTCAGACCCATACACAGAATATAGATTTACCGGACAAACCCTGGAAAAAACCAGTCAAATCGACTGACCTGATTGATTGGGAAAATGTTGGCAAATTTACTTTTGGATGGTTTGTAGATCCTTATGCAGCTTTTAGAGTAGAGACACAATTTTATGACGGTTCTGTTCCTGATCACAAACGCTGGTTAAGTCCAATGAGACTGACCGAATCAGTCGGTGTAGCTAAAAAGCTTTATTCAAAAGATAAAGATTTTGTCAGCTCCCGATTAGGTTTGGGTATCAGACAATTATTCACTAAGCATTTTATTGATACACTTTTTAACACTGAAACAGAGACCTCCACCGATGCTGGTATTGAGTCGGTCACTGATGTCGAGTTAGCATTTCATGACAATTTAAAATACACAAGCAAGCTGACTCTGTTTAAGGATTTTTATTATTCTGAAGAAGATGCTGTAAAGGGAACTTTCCGCGAGGATTACTGGAAAGCGATCGATGTCAACTGGGAGAATATAATCAGTGCTTCAATCACAAAAATCATCACAGTGAATTTATATACTCAGTTGCTTTATGACAAAGAAGTCAGCCTAAAAGGCCGCTGGAAAGAGACTCTGGCGATTGGATTTGTATTCAAAATGATCTAACACACGAAGTGTGTTTTACCGTGTAAATATTTTTCTTGAGTGTTTTGTAGGGCAGGATCCCATAGTGATCCTGCCTTTTTTATGCTTTATTAATCAATTTATTAAATCTATTGTCTTTATTTAGTGTAACTATAATTTTTTCACATATTTTTGTAATGTTATTTATGTCCAATTTTTCTCCCTGATATTTATTTAGGAAACCATGTG
>DAOWMZ010000223.1 GCA_030642845.1 Candidatus Zixiibacteriota bacterium | reverse complement strand
GATCAACGTCATATGGCATCAAAGTCGCAGGCCCGCAAAGAGCAACCGAGGCTCCCATCGTTTTTAAGCCCCAGATATTGGAACGCACAACGCGTGAATGTTTAATATCTCCCAAAAGGACGACTCTGAGTCCATCGAGCTTGCCATATTTTTTTCTAATCGTGTACATATCCAGAAGTGCTTGTGTTGGATGTTCATGAGAGCCATCACCGGCATTGATAATATTGGCTTCAGAGAACTGTGTCAGGAAATAAGGTACGCCGGGTGAACTATGGCGAACCACCACCATATCAATTTTCATTGCTTCAATATTCTGAAGTGTATCCCGAAGGGATTCCCCTTTTTTTACCGACGATGTTGACGGTGAGAAACTGATAGTATCGGCCGATAATCGTTTTTCAGCCAATTCAAATGAAATACGGGTTCTGGTTGAGGGCTCATAAAAGAGATTCAAAACTGTTATACCGCGAAGAGTAGGGACTTTTTTAATGGTACGTTCGAGTACTTCACGAAATGTATCGGCAGTATCAAGTATGGAAGTAATATCCTCACGAGGTGTATTTACCAGACCCAATAAATGTCGAGAACTTAATCGACTCACTTTCCCCCCTCTTTCTTTTTAGATTTGGCGGTTTTTTTCTTCTTCTCTACCGGCTCATTACCATCTCTGATAACATAAACAGAATCAGAATCTTCTTTTTCAGATACCTCAAGCACAACCTTGTCAGTTTTAGCTGTTGGAATATTTACACCAACATAATCAGCTTTAATAGGAAGTTCTCTGTGTCCGCGATCCACTAAAGCTACCAACTGGATAGTACGGGGACGGCCAAAATCATTGATCTGGTTTAATGCAGCCCGTATTGTTCGGCCAGTGTAGAGAACATCATCGACAAGGATCACATTGCGGTCTTTAATATCAAAAAGAATTTCTGTCCTTTGAACAATCGGCTGGTCAAGTTTGGAGTGGACATCATCGCGGTAAAGACTAATATCCATCAATCCGACAGGTACTTTAATATTTTCGAGTTCTTCGATAATCCGCGCAATTCTTTGCGCCAGAAAGACACCGCGTGTCACAATCCCAATGATAACAAGTGATTCCGCACCTGAATTATGCTCTAAAATCTCATGAGCAATTCGCGTCAGAGCTCTTTTTATTTTTTTGTCATCAAGAATCACATCCTTATTTACTGACAAGGAATCCTCCCTTATTTTTTGATAGAATATTATCTGTGAAAGACTTGTGTAAAGCCTGTAAAGTACTGAAAAGTATCGAATCAGCCGTAAAAATTCTTTTGGGCGGCAGATGTCCACATCTGCCCCAATAAAACAGGCAATGCCTGCCAGCAGACGAGGGCATCTTCCAGGCACTGGGGTTCAGCGAATCAGCTGTATGAATCTGTTTCATTTATGATACCCTTTAGGACCTCTCCGGATCACTTTAAAAGGATTTGTGTTTCAGTTTATGCCCCCAACAGGAGCCTGAGATTGATTATAAATGATTAATTCAGAGAGTCAAGAAGCTACGCAAAAATAGTTGAAAATTAATTGAAAAAACCGAATGACCAGGTCAATGGCGAGACAATTGAAGATAATTCAGTATCATTAAAAAACTTATCAGAAGCCATAATTCTGTGTTTTGATTCTTTTTCCATCAAAAGGATATTATCTGATAACATCCTGAGAATGTCGCCATCGTGTGAAATTATCACAACTCCGATCCCCTGCGTTTTCAAATAATTCGCCAGAGCAACAAATCTTCCGACACCTTCCTGATCAAGACCGCAGGTTGGTTCATCAAAAATAATGATACCGGGAATCATTGATAAAATCGAAACAAAAGCCAAACGACGCTTTTCTCCTCCGGATAACTGAAAGGGGTCCCTGTTCTTAAATATTTCTGCATCTAATCCTACCATATCCAAAAGTGAAGACACTTCATCAGTATTCAAGGGATGTGAAAAATTAGCCGGACCAAATTCTATTTCTTCAGCACAAGTTGATAAAAAGAACTGTCTCTCAGGTTGTTGTAATACTGCTGCCACCTTACCAGCTATTTCATCTACCGGAATAAGTTCGTTATTGTTGTTGTAGTATGCAATCTCACCATTTGTCGGGTTATTAAGACCGCAGAGCATCAATCCCAGAGTACTTTTCCCCGTACCGGAATACCCTGCCACTCCCAATACCTGCCCGGATAATATTGATAAATTTAGATCTTTGATAATTGTGAAAGGTTCATCCGGGTATGAATAGCTAATATTTCTCAGTTCAATTTTTTTGATATAATTAACACTGTTGTCAGATTTTTGGTTATAAAAATCAGGGAATCTAACATTGTCAATTAGTTCAGGATTATAAATTAAATTTGCCTGATTGCATATTTGCTTATTTCTAAAAATAACTTCAGGAGTGTCATCGGCAATTATTTCACCATTATGGATTACCATAAGGCGTTGGTAATTCAAAGCAGTTGCGGGATATTGAGTAATGTGAACCTGAATCATATCGGGTGCGGATTTCATGAGCTTATTAAGTTCAGATTTTAAAACTCCCCTTCCTTCCTGATCCAAAAAAGAATCCGGTTCGTCTAAAAGTAAAATTAATGGTTCAGCAATCATCACCGAAGCCAACGCTACTCTTTGTTTTTCCCCGCCGGATAATTCCGAATTCAATTTTCTCCGAAGATGAGTTATGGAAAATCTTTCAAGAGTTTGGGTAATTCGGATTTCCATTTCATCGAGAGGGACATTCTGATTTTCCAGAGCAAATGCTATCTCTTTTTCAACTGTAACCGCAACCATTTGGTTATCAGGATTCTGGAAAAGGATGCCCACTTTTTGATTACCATTGTGACCAACATCCAACCGACCGCGAAAGGGTTCAATCAATCCGGCAATCAACCGTGCCAGAGTGGTTTTACCCGATCCATTAGCACCCATCAAACAGACAGACTCGCCCCTGTTGATTGTCAGAGAAATATTATCAATAGCCGCTATCTGGCTTTCTCCGTACCTATATGTCACATTACTAAAATTAATCATAACAAAAAACCGATGCCCCAAAAAAGGGACATCGGCTTCAAATTACAAGAAGTTTGTCTTAATCTTTAAAACAAATATCCGGTTTACGTGATGCTGTAATTTCATCGAGCCGTTTAATAGGGGTATTATGCGGAGCACTGGTAACAATTTCCGGATTTTCTCTCGCTTCTCCGGCAATCCGGTTCATTATAGAGGCAAAATCATCAAGCGTCTCTTTGCTTTCGGTTTCTGTCGGCTCAATCATCATTGCCTCGGGAACAATGAGTGGGAAATAATTAGTAGGTGAATGCACTCCAAAATCCAGAAGCCGTTTTGAAATATTGGTTGTTCTTACCCCTAATTCTTTCTGACGATTTCCGGATATTACAAACTCGTGCATACAGTGGACATCGTAAGGAAGCTCAAATTCATCTCGTACAAGCTCTTTAAGATAATTGGCATTCAGTACAGCATTCTCGCTGACTTTCCTTAGTCCGTCACCTCCCAATGTTTTTATATAAGCATAAGCTCGGATACAAATCCCGACATTTCCAAAAAAATTATGAAGTCGACCAATTGATTTTTTTCGATCATAATCAAATTTAAACTTATCATTATTATCTTTGATTAGTACCGGGAATGGCAAAAATTGATCAAGTTTTCCAGTTACTCCAATAGCGCCGGCTCCCGGTCCGCCACCACCATGAGGAGTAGAAAATGTTTTATGAAAGTTAAAATGCATAATATCGAAACCGACATCACCAGGCCGGAAAATACCCATATGAGCATTGAGGTTAGCTCCATCCATATACATCAGGCCATCATGCTTATGAACAATTTCAGCAATCTCTTTAATATTGGTCTCGAAAATTCCTAAAGTATTGGGATTGGTCATCATCATCCCGGCTATATCATCATTCATAACTTCAGCAACAGCATCCGGTTCAATCACGCCTTTTGAGTTTGATTTGACCATAACCGTTTCGTAACCTACTGATGTCACCGAGGCAGGGTTGGTGCCGTGCGAAGAATCGGGAATAATGATCTTCGAGCGTTTATTTCCCTTATCAAGATGGTAAGCTCGCATTATCAACAAACCGGAAAATTCCCCCTGAGCACCGGCTGAAGGCTGCAACGAAATAGATGGGAAACCGGAAACTTCACTGAGATATTGTTTCAGATCCCAGAGCAGAGTTAATATTCCAGTGGAATAACTATTAGGAACAAGAGGGTGTTGTTGTTGAAAGCCGGGAAATGAAGCTGCCACATCGTTTAGTTTTGGATTGTACTTCATAGTACATGAACCAAGGGGATAAAAGCCCTTATCGATATGATGGTTCTTTATAGACAGACTAATAAAATGACGCATTGCCTCCCCTTCGGATACTTCCGGAAGAGGAGCGGGATCTTTACGAAGAAATTTAT
>DAOWMZ010000136.1 GCA_030642845.1 Candidatus Zixiibacteriota bacterium | reverse complement strand
TCAAACTTGTACGAAAAAAGAAATTTGAACCAGTCCTTGAAACCAAATCAGGAATTAGAGTTCGTTCCTCATACGAAAAAAAGTGTGCCGATTTTCTTTATTCACAAAATATTTCATTTCAATACGAGCCTTTAATTCTACTTGGAGGAAAAAAGTATCGCCCGGATTTTTATCTACCCAAATATAATCTGTTTATTGAAATATGCGGGTATGGGCATATGCCCTATTACACCGACAGAGCAGCATTCAAAAAGAAAGTATACAAAAAACATAAGATGAAAGCTCTGTTTATATTTTATAGCGGAAAGGGATCGCTGGAGAATATTATACAAGAGGAATTATCTAAATATAATATTCCCTTCTCTCCTGTTGAAAAATAACTAACTATGCTATTGCCAGGCTCCTATAATAATTCCCATTACTATAAAACCAGTCAGATGATATAATACATTAATAAACGTCAGTCCTTTCGGGCGAGATTCAAACAGGTCATTTATAAAAAAGGCTGCCCCTACAAAACAAATTCCGGCAACCAAGCCGATAATCATTCCATCTCGAATTGTACTTCCGCCAAACGATACCATGATGCGGGCAATCCCATAAGCTGCAATAAGCGAACCGATAAACGCCCAGAGATAATTGATCGGTTTAAAATCCTTTTTTACCTGCTCTTCGGATTTGCCAATTAATTTCATCCATGATTTACCGAATAAAACCGGTGAATACCAGAGAGCACCCAAAACCATATAAGCGACACCGCTAACAAGTACAGCATATACTACGTTGGAAGTCATAATATAAATCTCCCATAAACAGGTTAAATATATCAAATTATGCAAATATGGGTAATATAGGTCAAGATAAAAAATGGATCAGATATATAGACTATTTAGCAAAAAAGCTCTAAATCCCTCCCACTATTTACAAACTTCACGAAATATTCTGATAAAATTCTCCCCCAGGATTTTCCTTATATCCTTATCAGAATAACCTCTCATCACTAATTCTTTGGTAATATTCGGCAGCATTGAACAATCATCAAGTCCTTCCGGTAAACTTCCTACCCCATCAAAATCAGAACCAAAACCAACATAATCTGCTCCGACCAGCTTTACAATATAATCAATATGATCAACGATAGTTTTGATATTTATTCCAAGTTTTTCCGTTTCAATTTTCATTATATCCCAAACAGGTTTTAACATCTCATTTCTTTTATTATAATCATTGGGATACATTTCATGAGCCGAATCAATAAGTTCATGATAAACGTTCCCCAAAGAATCACCAATCTTAAACCACTCATTATCAGGGGATAAATAACCATCAAAAAAATTGATCCCTATCATCCCGCCATTAGCAGCGATCGCTTTTATCTGTTCATCAGTCAGGTTTCTATTATGGGGACATATACTATGCACGCAGGAATGAGATGCAATCACAGGAGCAGTTGTAATTTTTAAAACTTCATCAAAGGCAGATACTGAGGAGTGTGATATATCTACTATCATGCCCAACTCATTCATCTTCCTGACGACATCCCGTCCAAAATCTGTCAGTCCATTAAATGCTGGCAATGTATCTCCCGATGATATGCACCAATCATTTGAGGAAGAATGCGTCAGGGTTAGATAACGCACACCTCGGTCATAAAAATGCTGAAGATTATCCAGGCTGTTATTTATAGCTACCCCGTTCTCGATTCCGATAAATGCTGCAATTTTGTTCTCATTGATTATTGCTTCAGCTTCTGAGGCATTCCGACAGATAGCAATTTGATCTGAGTTGTGATTGATATGAACTTCAAGCGAATCAATAAGCTCATCAACAATTGGACGACATTCTTCGAGTGGTGTATCAGTAGAAACAAAACAGGCAAAGACTTGGAGATTTATTCCCCCTTCTTTCAGGCGGGGGATATCCATATGTCCGCTAGTATCTCGAACTGAAAAATCAAATCCATCTTTCATTCGGAGAGGGGTGTCGCTGTGGAGATCAACCACCAACGAATTATTATGAAGGGATAAATAATCTCTTTCTGAATTATCACATCCTGCCATCATTATACTCCCAAAAAACAAAGTTGAAATAATCAACCACTGTTTAAATATTTTTACATTATTAGCATACATAAAAGACCCTTTTGTAAACATCTTCTTATTGGTACATAAGATAAATAATTCAATACCATTTGTAAACTTAACAAGAATTGAGATTGATCTTAAAATGCTAATGTGATATGCCTTGTAAAAATAACCAATAAATACTATATTTTCATAAAGCATTCTATCTTCGTGATAGTTCATATCGATAATTGATTCATCTACTTGACCAGAGTGGGTACATGATAGAAATTGAAAATATATTTATATTAAAACAAAATATTCCGAAGGGTTTAAGAGGAGGAGAATAAATGAAATCATTATTAATTTCAATACTTTTGGTAATAATTCTGATCCCTATGATGTCCGTTAAAGCGATAGATCTGGATCATGCCGTGATTTATGATGTACCTGATCATAAGATGCAAAAGCAATTTGGTCGGATGCAGGAATCCAAGCTAACAAGTGAAGATACCGCTGCTATTGCTTCATATCGTTTTGACGGAGATACATTGAAGTTTTTAGCCATATTGGTAGAGTGGTCAGACCGGCCAGGGACCTGGCCGCAGGAAACATTCGACAGCATGTTTTTCTCCAGAAATATTTATCAGGGGGGATCAATCACTGATTATTTTGAAGAAGTATCTTATGGACAGATCGCTGTTACCGGACAGGTATTGAATTGGTATGATGCCGGTTCTTATAACAGCAACTTTGATTTTGAATCTATACTCGACGATCTTGATCCATTTGTAGATTTTTCACAATTTGATGGGAATAACGATGGTGAAGTTGATGCTATCTGTTTTGTTCGATCCGGAACCGGTGAAGAAGACAGCGGCGATCCAAATGATATCTGGTCGTATGCGTTACGATACAGCCCCGGTTACGGAGCAGGTCCTTTTGACGGGGTTCTTGTTTCAGCATGGAATACATCCCCTGAATTACGTCCTCTGCGCATTCCTGAATTACCAATGCAATTTTCAGGACTGGATAGTCTTAATCGAATCAGAGTATTTTGTCATGAAACCACACACAATTTGGGTCTCCCCGACTTGTACGATTACGATGCCAAACTTGATACTACAACCTATTTCACTCCTAACGATGCTAACGACCACCCGTTTATGGACTGGTGTTTGATGGGCTATTATGGATATGGCATTTTTTCACTTGGTACTGAAGTGGCCTCTCACTTATGTGGTTGGAACAAAATGCAGATAGGCTGGATTGAACCGGTTGTGCTGGAGGGAACAATCGAGAATCTGGTTATCTATGATATTGAAACACATCAGGACAGTTCACTATATAAAATAAATATAAATCCGCTTGATGGTGAATATTTCCTGCTTGAATATAGAAATCCTAATTCTTCCGGTATGTTTGATAAAGTAAATTCTGATTTCAGTTGTTATTTCTGGCCCTTGTTATCATTTGGTGGTGAAGAAATAAGCGGTGGATTGCTGATTACTCATGTTCATGATTCGGTTGGTACTTCCTGGTGGCGTATTAACGAGGGCCTGCCCAATTATCCTCATTATGCTGTAGCTGTTGAAGATGCCGGTTATCATCCTGTTAGAGACCGGTATTTTAATCCCGAAGGTGACCTATCTGACAGTGCTGATTGGTGGTATCCTTATGAGACAAGACTTGCTGCTACTTTTACAAATGAAGTAGAATATCAAAATGAGTTTTCCCCAACGACGAATCCTTCGAGTGACGGTTATTATGGCCCCACTGATATAACAGTCAGAGTTGATTCTATAGTTGGTGATAAATTATATGCTTACATATACACTCCTTATATACCGGATCAGGATGATGACGGCATTGCTGATTCGATTGATAATTGTATTGACATCTATAATCCTAATCAGTTAGATACCGATGCCGATGGCATTGGCGATCTCTGTGATGACTGTACCGACAGTGATGGCGATGGTTTTGGTAATCCGGGACTTATAGGCAACACCTGCCCCGAAGACAATTGTCCGAATGAATATAACCCAGGACAGGAAGATAGCGACAGCGATGGCATTGGTGATGTATGCGATAATTGCCCTGATACAATAAACCCACAGCAAACAGATTCAGACTTTGATTCCGTAGGTGATGATTGTGATGTATGTCCTGGATTTGATGATTTAGCTGATGGTGATGTCGATACTGTACCTGATAGTTGTGACAATTGTCCAAATGATTATAACCCCGGACAGGAAGACAACGATGGTGATAATATTGGTGATGTCTGTGAACATTGTTGCAATCATGACGGCATACGGGGCGATGCTAATGACAATGGTTCAGTATTGGTTGATGATCTTATTCTCCTTGTCGATTACTTGTTCAAGGATGGCGAAGCGCCCTCTTGTGAAGAAGAAGGGGATGTCAATGCTGATGGAAGTATTCTTGTAAATGACCTGACCTTGTTAGTAGACTATCTGTTCAAAGGTGGATCTGCTCCTCTTCCCTGCCCATAGGAGTGACTAAATATATAATAAATAAAACCACCTTTATTCAAAGGTGGTTTTTTTATAAGTAATTTATTACTATTGAATGTAAATTTTTATTTTAGTAGCCTGATTCTGAATCATGGCAATCAGTACATTTCATCTCCATCCATACTCCATCAATATCTTCCGGGTGTTTAAAATCCAAACCGGCCAGATTCATTTCAAGCTCTCCTATTTCTGTTGATGGACCCTGGGCAACAATTACATGGCATGTTTCACAATCATTAGCCATTGTTTCACCATCTTCGTTAACCATGCTTTCCTGATGACATCTGAAACAACCGTCATTGACAAAATGACTAAGATTGTTTTCTCTGACACGGTAATCAGTCTTCATTGCCGGAAAGAAGTTATCAGAATAAATCTTTTGGAGTTCTGTTACAGTCATTTTAAGATCATCAGCTCTTTCAGTGGCGAATTTCGGATAATCTTCATTATAGAATCCCCATAAGCCGTTTTCAATTGCTTCCAGAGCTTCGTCTTTAGTCTCATATTCTGCATTAAGAAGTTCCAAACCGGTACTGCGAATGTAAGGAATATCATCAGGAATTTTGCCAATGCTCATTGCCAAATTAACTGATACAGCAGGGGGATAGAAAGTATGGCTGGGGCGGTTATGGCAATCCATACAATCAAAACTTCGGATATTACCATCAACCCCTTCTATAATTTCAGGGCTCTCCTCGTCTTCGTTAGTGTAAATCACTGTATCTCCATTTTGATGAGTTACCCGTACCCAGGGGATAATCTGACGTTTGTGATCAATAGCAACATATTCGACAATACTTCCGGTAAGCATATGCCAATGAATCCCCTCAAGCTTCCCTTTGTTCGGGTTCCCGCCGCCGATTCGAACCCTCATGCTGATTGTCCAGGGGGAGTTCTCTTCGTCACTGCGGTAATAAGTTTTTGTAAGAAGCTTATCACCATAAAAATGCTGGGGCCAATGGCATTCTTCACAAGTCTCCTGAGCCGGGCGCAAATTCGCTACAGGAGTTTCAATTGGTCGAGAGAATTTATTAAAAGTTGATGAATATACCTGGCGCATACCATCAATTTTGGAGCGAACCCAGAACGAAGCTCCCGGACCTATATGGCAATCAGCACAAGAAACTTTAGCATGAGCAGAATTATGGTAAGTTACAAATTGGGGTTCCATCACTTCATGACAAGTCTCTCCACAAAAAGAGATCGTTTCGGTTGCTTCATAAGCGCGGGTTCCGCCATAAGCAATTACAAATACTAATACAGAAGTT
>DAOWMZ010000055.1 GCA_030642845.1 Candidatus Zixiibacteriota bacterium | reverse complement strand
CAAAAATATTTAATAAAAGTGGTTTAGCCACCAAGCGGGCACAATGTTTGCGAAAAAGGGTTATGCAGTTATAAGGACTGCATATAGATTTTGGAAAAGTTTCTTAGCTTTATAAGGAAGGGAAGACAATATGAAATTTAGAAAGATAATGATTTTCGTGATAGCTGTTTTAGCAATAGTAACAGCGCCTCAAGTGCTTTATGCTTACACCGGTGTTGTTACAGTGGATAATATTCAGGTGGAAGCAGGGGATATAGGCGAACTGGAAATCAGGTTGAGCAATAATGACCTCCCTATTTCCGGAATAATAATCCCGATGTACAAAACTCAGGGAGATGTAACAATCGATTCTATATCTTTTGAAGGCAACATGGCTTCATCAGGTTTTTTTGGAAGCGTTAATCCCTCGGGTACAATTATCGATACCTTTGAAGTCAGTATATTACCTATATTTGGACAAACTCCGACTATCACTGCTTCCGAAGGTCTTCTGGCTACAATCCACTTCTCGGTTTCTCCGACAGCCTTTGATGGAACAATATATATTGATTCCTTTTATACCATTGATTCTCTACCATTAAGTGGTGGCGGATATGTTACTCTTATAAAACAGATAAATGCTTCGGATCCATCCGGTTTAATTACTTATTTCCCGGATTTTGTTGGTGGGTCAATTATTATTGGAAGTCCTACCGATGTTAATGACAACGATTTCGAAAAAGGTTTACCATCAAGCTTCACTCTCGAACAGAACTACCCCAACCCCTTTAATCCGGCAACTGTTATAAAATTTGCTCTTCCTGAAGCATCTCAGGTCAGGTTGGAAATATTCAATATTTTGGGCCAGAGCGTAGAAGTGCTGGTTGACGAACGCCTATCTGCCGGGATTCATCAGGTAACCTATGAAGCCGTCAATAATCCAAGTGGTGTTTATTTTTACCGTCTATCACATAATGAAGGAATTGAGACCAAAAAAATGACCCTTCTTAAATAACTATTTCCTATAATTTGCCGATTATTACAGGGATAGCGAATTTTTCGCTGTCCCTGTTTTTTTAAGGATTTTATTATATGACTCAAGTGATTGTGGAAAAACAACATGATAATCAACAGAAAAAAACTGTAAAAATCGGGGATTATGTAGTAACCGGAAAAATAGGTCAGGGTGGGATTGCCTCAATCTATAAAGCAAAGCAGGAATCCCTTAACAGAGATGTTGCTATCAAAGTACTTTCTGCTCAGTTGATGGATGATCCTGATATTGTACGCCGTTTTGAACGGGAATCGATGGTTGTGGCAAATTTGATTCATCCCAATGTTGTTCATGTGATTGATAAGGGAAAAACAGGCAGTCGGTATTATTTTGTCATGGATTATATCGATGGTACTTCACTTCGGGAAGTAATCGATACCAATAATATCTCTCTTAAAAACAAATTCGAAATGATAATTCAGGTCTGTAAAGCACTTGATTATGCTCATAAAAACGGGGTGATACACCGTGATATTAAACCGACCAATATTCTGATAGACCGTCAGGGAAATGCTCTTGTTGCTGATTTTGGAATAGCCCAGATTGTTGGTACTCCTGAGACTGAGATGACTTCCTCTGATATTATCATGGGTACTCTTTCATATATGTCGCCGGAACAAAAGATCAGCTCTACTAATGTTGATCAAACAACAGATATATATGCCTTAGGGATTATTATTTATGAGATCCTGTGTAATAAAAAACCACAGGGAAGATTTAAACTTCCGTCTGAAATAAATTCGGAACTGGGAACTGAATATGATATAATAATCACCAAATGTTTAGCACAGGAAGCAAAAGACCGCTATCAAACAGCAGTGGAATTAAAAGATGATTTGCTGGAAATAATGGGTGGTGGAGTTGACCAATCCGATCCTGCCAAAATGTCGGTTTCCGGTACGGAATCATTTTTTGGTAAATGCCGTTATCTTGATACTATCCGGGAAACAAGTTTTGGTTCAACTATTCTTGTCGAGAACCGGGTGAATAAAAGACTGTATATCATTAAAAAACATTCCAAAGGGGAAGCCGGACACAAAGAAGCTAAGCTTCTCAGCTCTCTTAAGCATGAAAATATTATCAATATTTTCGGAGCGGGAGGAGATAAGAAGAGCACTGTTATAATTACAGATTATGCTCAGGGTGGATCTTTGGCGGATCGAATGGTACGCAAATACATGTGGGAAAAGGCTTTTAATATAATCCTCGAAGTTGCCAAAGGGCTCGATTTCGCCCATAAAAATAATATTATCCACGGAAATATTCGTCCATCAAATATTCTTTTTGATTCTAAAGAAGGGATTAAACTCTCTGATTTTGGTTTGCCAATTCATTATAGCGGAAAACACCGCAAAAACTGGTACAGCCCTCCCGAAAGGAAAAACTCCCGCCAGGGTGATATTTATGGGATGGGGGTGATTCTTCATCAGTTGATCACCGGACGCAACCCCAATTATGATATGGGGAATAATCTACTGCTTGAAGGCCTTCAAGGCGTTATCCCTGTTGAATTAGTAAATATGATCAAAAAGATGCTGGCTATCAGAGTTTCACGAAGATACACCACTATGGAACAGTTCCTTTTGGATTGGGATGATTTCGATAGGGATCAACAGGAAAGAGTGGCTCATAAGACTAAAATTCCGGCTAAAATTGAAGAACCCAAAAAGAATGTTCCTGTCTGGTTGATTATTGTTAGCGGAGCCGGGATTCTATCCGGTATCATTGCAGCATTATACTTTTTCGGTTTTTTCAAATAATTAAATTCCAGGAATAGTTCTTATTTATTGTAGCCTTCAGTCTGCTTAGGTTTTAATTTACATTCTTATATGTGTATTAGTTTTACTATAAGGATATAATAGTGTCTGTCCGGAATCACTCAGATAAAAACCGACTGTTCGCATTTATTATATATTATCTGATATGGCTGATATTGATAGCAGCGGCACTATATCCTGATAAACGATGGTGGGCTTTTTCTGTTTATGCTTATGTCGATGAATTTTCCCGGTATCTGATTTTAACCATAGCCGGTATTGTCCCTATCATTCTGTTTTTCTTCAAGTCTAAAATTGACATAAAGACTGATGATATAAAATCATCATCTTCCAAATATTTTATTGGCTCTTTATTTATTCTTTTTAGTTCAGTTGTTCTCTTTATTATATTCAGAGCGCAGGCATTTTATCTCGGCGACGGCTACACGCTTTTGTCAACCCTTGCATCGGATAATCCAATAATAAAACAGCGAGAGATTGGCGAATCAATAATTCATCTCTGGGTGCGGGATATTTTCGGCAGTGGTGAGACAGCAGCATTATTGAGCTACCAGTCAATTTCAATTACTGCCGGTGCAACCTTGTTGCTTTTCTTTATTATATTTTCCAGGAGAGTATTTAATAGCCTTTTTAGTAGGTTAGTTTTTGTTCTCATCTTAGCAACCGGTGGATATTCGCTTCTTTGGTTCGGTTATGTAGAGAACTATTCACTGTTTGTATTTTCGGTCGGCATTTATAGTTTTGTTGGATATCTGGCTGTGACTGAGAAAATCAGCCATTATTGGATTATTATTCCGTTAATATTAGCTATAATAATGCATGTCATGGGAGTGACCCTGATTCCCAGCGCCTTTTATATCCTGCTGACTCGTCCCGGACCAAAGAAACTGTTGTCGCATATTTCAAAATTAGTAAAAAGTATCGTTGGGCTAATAGTATTAGTCATACTTTTGATTCCATTTATTTATGTTTATAACGACAGCTATTTTTTCAAATTAGCTCTTGTCCCGATTTTTGAAAACAGGTTCACGGTCGATGGCTATACATTGTTTTCTTTTGCTCATCTATTGGATGTACTTAATATTATTGTGCTGTTAGTTCCTATTTTAATTATTTCGATAATATTTTTGATTATTAATAAGGACAAGGTTTTTCCATTATCAATACGAGCATGGTATTTAATAATTTTGTCAACCTCCTGTTGTTTGGCTGTTTTTCTTTTTGATCCCAAGATCGGAATGCCCCGCGACTGGGATCTCTTTTCATTTGCCGGTGTCCCTCTGATGTTGTTAAGTTCTTTATTTTTGTTCTCTTTATTAAAGAAGAATATTATTCCCAGATCAGTATTAATCTTAGCAGTAAGCTTGAACTTGATATTTCTGATACCAAGAATTCAGACCCAAACCACATATGATCTTGCCTTTGAACAATTTCGACAATACATATCATGGGAGCCGTTAAAAAGCAGATCGTCTATGACAATGGTTGTTGATCATTACAACAAAAAAGGAGACTCGACCCAAGCCTTTATAGAAATTGAGAAATGGCGTGAAAATTACCCGGAATGGCAGCAAAATCGAATAGCTATGAAAATGACCAATGATGGTTATGTCAATGATGCCATAAATATTTATAAGGATATAATTAGAACTAATCCGGTTTATGCTGCTGCCTATTGCAATCTTGGGCTATCTTATATGAAACAAAAGAATCTGGACAGTGCTGGACTTTATCTCGAAATAGCCGAGGGGATGAATCCTTATAATCACCGAGTTTTGGCTAATCTTGGGATGTATCATTTTTACAAGGAAAATTATTCAAAAGCCGAAATGTTGTTTGAGCGAGTTTTAAGCAGGGATTCATTAATATCCACTGCTATAATTGGCTTGTTGAATGTTTATAAAATGATCAATGAAAGAGAAAAATACTATGAATATTTGACCAGAGTGGTTTGGTACAAAGAAGCTCCTTTAGAATATTCCATGGAGATGGGAGAGTATTATTTGAGTCTTGGTAATTTCAATGATGCCGCCCGGGTTTTTAATGATGCAATAAAAAATAAGGGATTAGATAGTCTATATATAAAAAGCCTTAAAACTAAATACCCACAATTGAAAATAGAGTAAAAAAATGTGCGACTATAAAAATATTGTAATTTTATCAGATGGTACCGGCCAGACGGCAAAAAGGCTTATGGATGCTGTTCTGGCTCAATATGAACATGAAGATGTGGAATACTCTCTTGAGAAGACATATCAAAATGTCCGCGATAGAAAAAGTATTGATGATATACTCAAAGAGATTGATAATGACTACCTTGTAGTATTTTCAATCATCTCAGATGATTTATCAAATTACATTCATGAAAAATTACATGATCTGGATATTTTGCACCTCAATGTGTTAAAGCCAATGATTAATACTATGTCGAAATTTCTGGGAGTACATCCGGATTACCAGCCCGGGATTCTTCATATTATCGATGATCGCTACTACAAAAAAGTTGATGCAATCGGCTATACAGTAGAGCATGATGACGGTCGAGGTGCACTAATCGAAGAAGCTGATATTGTTCTGATTGGACCATCACGAACCTGCAAGACACCTATCAGTATGTATATAGCATGCAATCATGGAATGAAAGTAGCCAATATCCCCATAATCAGCGACTCATCGTTTGAAGAATACCTTTTATCCAAATTAAAACCGCTTGAGCAAAATCGTGTATTTTGCCTGACAATGCAGTCGGAAATATTAGCCAAAGTAAGAGAAGAACGCTCCTATCATCTGGCTCATACTGAAAGTGGCCACTCGGAATTGAACAAGTATATTGATATCCATGAAATAAGCCTGGAGATGCAATTCTGCCGCAGACTCTATGCCAGTGGAAAATGGCATGTTGTTGATGTTACCCGTCGTGCTATTGAGGAGATTTCCCGTGAGATTTTAGAGCATAAGGGAATTTTGGAATAAGACTTTTCAAAGTATAGAAAATGCTTCGGGAAGGTAATCAACCAGATCACCGGCGATAAGCGAAGTTTCACCCAGGTCAGTACTGGCAATATCACCGGTCAAGCCATGAATATAAACACCGCAGACAGCAGCATGAATTGCAGATAATCCTCCGGCTAATAATGCACCAATAGCTCCCGTTAAAACATCACCACTGCCACCGGTAGCCATACCGTTGTTACCGGTTGGATTCAGATAACAGTTTCCATCGGGATCAGCAATAATAGTCGGGCTTCCCTTTAGCACCAATACGGTGTTATAAGATTTGGCAAAACTTTTAGCAACTTTAATACGATCATGAATATCAGAAGGAATAGATTCACCAGTTAAGCGACTGAATTCACCCGGATGGGGAGTCAGCACCGTAGGTGCTTTTTTTTCGTTCAGGATTTTTGTAAAACCGGAAAGGGCGTTCAAACCATCAGCATCAATAACAGCCGGTATTTCAAGTTTGGGAATCAGTCGTCTGACCAATTCCTTTGTTTCACGATGTTGTCCTAATCCGGGACCGATTGCGATTGCATTATGATTTTTGACAAAATTTAAAATCTCACCTAATCCTCTGGTTGCCAATGCCCCTTTTTTTGCTACATCAGGCAAGGGCCATAATGTGGCTTCCATAGCAAGTTGAGCAATTGTTGGAAGAATAGATTTTGGGCATCCTATTTTAACAAGACCACATCCGGAACGCAAAGCGGATTTGGCTGCCAGAGCTGCTGCCCCGGTCATCCCCATTGATCCTGCGACCAAAAATAATTTTCCGAAATCACCTTTATGTCCATCCGGTTTGCGATAAGGAAGAAGAGAAGAGACTTTCTCGGGAGTTATTAATTCAGTTTTAAGATCAAATTTGTTTATTACTTTATCCGGTATGCCTATTGGAACTGTGGTAACTTCACCGGCTAATTCACGACCGGGGGAGATATATAATCCATACTTGGGAAGTGCCAGGGTGAAACTGTAATCAGCTCTAACAACGGTTCCTTCGTGTTGACCGGTATCGGCATTCAAACCGGAAGGCAGATCAACAGCCGCAACAGGAATGTTTTGTTTATTGATATACTCTATTAACTCGCCGGACAGACCGCGCGGTGTTCCGGAAAAACCGGTTCCGAAGATCGCATCAATAATTAAATCACAATAAAGATGTTCCGGTAAATCGTCTATTGATTTAATTTCCTGAAGAGTAATGCCCAGTTTTAGAGCGCGATCATAATTTAATTTTGCATCGGGGGATAGTTTTTCAACCGGCCCCATATAATAAATAATAATCTCAGCATTATCTTCGTGAAGATACCGCCCGACAACGAATCCATCCCCGCCGTTATTCCCTTTACCGCAAATAATAACAACTTTTGAATTATTAGTATGATTACGAATTTTATCGGAGATATTTTGTGCAATTCCACGACCGGCGTTTTCCATTAATTCCGGTCCGGGAATACCATAGTTATTTATGGTTTCATTATCAACCCGACGTATTTGATCAGAAGTAACAAGCTTCATAAATCTATTACTTTTTATTATGTTTTTTTTTGGTTTTAGTGTTGTTAGTGCACGAAGTGGTTTCCATCTGTCCGTTTTTATCAAGAGCAAATTTTAAAGCAGGCAGTACCTCGGAGTAAAATTTCAGCTTAATTCCTTTTTTGATTTCAGCTGGAAGATCCAGTGAATCTTTTCTGTTTTCCTCAGGCAAGACAACAGTTTTAACTCCGGCTCTATATGCGGCTAAAAGTTTTTCCTTTAAACCGCCGATAGGCATCAGTTTTCCTCTGAGAGTGATTTCTCCGGTCATTGACAGGCAAGGTTTTACCGTACGTCCTGTTAACAATGAAGCAAGGGCAACAATCATTGTAATCCCGGCTGAGGGACCGTCTTTGGGAGTAGCACCGGCAGGGACATGAATATGAATTTCATTTTTTTCAAATATTGACGGATCAATTTTAAGCTCTGCAGAATTGGAACGGATAAATGATAAAGCCGCTTGAGCGGATTCTTTCATCACATCCCCTAATTGACCGGTAAGTGTAAGCAATTTGTTGCCGGGCATTATTGTTGCCTCAATAAAAAGTATTTCTCCGCCAACCGAAGTATAAGCTAATCCCGGAATGACTCCGACCAATCCCTTTTGGCTGAGAGCTTCGCGGGTGAATTTGGCCGGGCCCAATAATTTATGAATATCTTTTCCGGTGACAATGACTTTCTTTTTACTCCCGGCTGCAACTTTACGGGCAGCTTTTCTTGCTACTGATGCGATTTCCCTCTCAAGATTGCGGAGTCCTGATTCGCGAGTATAATTTTCGATAATAGATTTGATTCCCGAATCATGTAAAGATAAATTCTTTACAGTCAAGCCATGATTCTCTAACTGTTTGGGAATCAAATGCCTTTTGGCGATTTCCAACTTTTCAAGATCAGTATAACCGGGAAGACGGATTGTCTCCACTCTGTCCCGAAGAACTGCCGGTATCGGCTCCAGCCAGTTAGCAGTGGTAATAAACATTACTTTGGAAAGATCAAAAGGGATATCCAGATAATGATCGGAAAATGAATCATTCTGTTCCGGGTCCAAAACTTCAAGAAGAGCCGATGAAGGATCGCCCCTAAAATCAGAACCAAGCTTATCAACTTCATCAAGCATTATAATCGGATTGTTAGATCCGCATCGCTTGAT
>DAOWMZ010000080.1 GCA_030642845.1 Candidatus Zixiibacteriota bacterium | reverse complement strand
TCTTTAATCCTATCAAAAATTTTGTCAAGAGTAATGGCACCACCATGTGTGAGGTGAGCTTCCTGTAGTCTTTTTATCTGGCCTCGCTTCCCTGAAATCTCTTTCGCTTTTTGATCATTCTCAACTACTATGAAACTGTCGCCAGCTTGAGGAACGCCATTCAGTCCGGTAATTTGAGCCGGGCGGGAAGGGCCAATTCTTTTTAAATTCTTGTTGCGATCATTAGTTATGGTACGAATACGTCCAAATTGCATCCCGGCCACTATCGAATTGCCAATAGAACATTTACCCCTTTGAATCAAAACCGTAATAACCGGACCACGTCCTTTTTCAAGACGGGAATCAATAATAACTCCTTGTCCTCTTATTTCAGGGTCAGCCTGTAGATCCATCATTTCGGCTTGTAACAATATCATTTTAAGAAGTTCATCAATTCCATCCCCGGTTTTAGCCGAAATTTCAACCATAATTGTTTTACCACCCCATTCTTCGGAGAGGACATTGTGATTAGACAATTGAGTTCTTATTTTTTCGGGATTGGAATTTGGCTTATCAATTTTATTAATAGCAACAATTATCGGTACACTTGCGGCACGGGCGTGATCGATTGCTTCAACGGTTTGAGGTTGAACACCATCATCGGCAGCAACAACCAGTACAATAATATCGGTTACCTGAGTACCACGGGCACGCATAGCAGTAAATGCTTCGTGGCCGGGAGTATCAAGGAAAGTAATCCTGTTTTCATCCTGTCCTACTTCATAAGCACCGATATGTTGAGTGATTGCCCCTGCTTCACCGGCAACGACATTGGTCTCTCTGATATAATCCAGGACCGATGTTTTCCCATGATCAACATGACCCATAATTGTTACGATAGGAGATCTGTGGACTAGATTTTCGGATACTTCTTCCTCGCGAGCTGTATCGCCGACCTCAGCTATTTGGGTAACTTCAAAACCGAACTCGGAGGATATCATTTCAAGCGTATCCATATCAAGACGCTGATTGATAGTCGCCATCATACCCATTTGGAATAGTTTTGTAATAAGTTCTGCCGGCTTTTTGTCCATCAATTTAGCTAATTCCGCAAGAGACATAAACTCGGAAATTTCAAGCAGATTTCTATTAACCGTTTCTGTGTCTTCAGTACCTCCATCTTTACGATATTTCTTTTTCTGTTTCGTAGTTTGGAGATCAGCCATTGTTGATTTAAAAGTCTTGGCTACTACGGTGCTATCAACAGTATGTCGGTTTTTGCGTTTGCGTCGATCTTTTCTTTTCTGCTTTTTCTCAATCTTACGCATAATACCGGCGACCGATGATTTTGCATCATCTACTTTGATATAACCAATTCTGGTCGAGGAGGTTTTATCAACCGCTTCTCTTACTTTCGCCCGTTGCTGCATTTCCTTTTTAGCTTCCTGCTTTGATTGATCAAATTTCTTCTTTATAGCAGCAACCATAGGTGTAGTAGCAATCGACATATGCGACTTGGGCTGGAATTTTAATTCTTTCAGAATCGAAAGCATTGCATTCGATGAAATCTTATAATCTTTAGCCAGTTGGTATATGCGTTTTTTTTCTGATACCATGTATCCTTTTACCTTTCGGATTTTATCCTACAAGGATGTTGAGAGATATTCTCTAAGACCATAATTCTTATTAGCCTTCTTTTTCCTCTTTATCGTCATCGCTCTCAACCTTATTTTCCTCAGTATCTTCTTCTTCAATATCTTCATCTTCATATTCCGGTGCGGTTGCTTCCTGAACATCGTCTTCTTCAGTTACGAAATTATCGTCATCTTCAAAGACATCCTCAACAGAAAGCTTACTGTCGTCATGTTTTGGTTTTGCTGCATCCTCGATTTTTTCTTCTTCAAGATTCGCAAAATATTCTTTTTCATGTTCCTCAACAAAAATCTTCGCTTTCTCAAGAAGAGTTTCGGCTGTTTTCTTACCCAAGCCTTCAATTTTGATCAGCTGTACTAATGGAGTAGCAGCAAATCTTTGAATTGATCCTATATCGACATCAGCCAAACGTTCTTCGAGTTTAGCACCAACCCCATCGAGTTGCCCGACAGGAACCAGCATTTCAGCTTCATGATGCTTGGCTTCATTGTACTCTGTTTCGGACATGATGTTGACTTTCCATCCGGTCAGTTTAGAAGCCAATCGTGCATTTTGTCCGGCGCGACCAATAGCTAGTGAAAGTTTGTCATCCTCGACTGTAACGGTCATTTTCTTTTCAAAATCATCAACTTCAATATTAATAACTTTAGCTGGTGCTAAAGCTCTGGTAACAAACATCTCTGAGTTGGAAGAAAATGGCACAATGTCAATTCGTTCGTTGTTTAATTCTCTTACAATAGATTGTACTCTGACTCCCTTGATACCCACACAGGCACCAACCGGATCAATTCTATCATCAGATGAATAAACAGCAACTTTGGCTCTTTCCCCGGGTTCCCTGGCAATAGCTCTTATCTCAATTACTTTCTCGTAAATTTCCGGTACTTCCAAAGCAAACAGATGGTGCAAAAATTCATTACAAACCCTTGAGAGAATAATCTGAGGACCGCGCATTGATTTTTGAACATCCATGATATAGGCACGGACACGGTCACCCTGTCGGAATTTTTCTTTAGGGATCTGCTCTTTGATAGAGAGAATTCCTTCACCCCGTCCAAGGTTGACAATTACATTACCTTTGTCAATCTGTTGAACCACACCGGATACAAGAGTATTAACTTTATCGATGAATTCATCATAGATCCGATCACGTTCAGCTTCGCGAACCTTTTGAATTAGGATCTGCTTGGCAGCAGCAATAGCGTTGCGGCCAAATTCAACTTCATAATCAATATAAATTTCAATTTCATCCCCTACTTGCGCTTCAGGATCCATCTCCTGAGCTTCAACAAGGGTAATCTCCAGGTTTTTGTCTTCAACGACTTCCACCACCTGCCTGGTCGCAATCATAATCAGTTCATTATTTTTGCGATCAAATCTGAAGCTGATATTATCAGTGAAGTTATATTTCTTTTTAGCGGCAGCAATCAGCCCGGCCTGGAGTGTTTCAAGAACAGCATCAAATTCCAGATTCTTTTCGCGTGCGATTAAAGTAATTGCTTCAATCATGTCAAAAGCCATAGTTCATCTCCATTAAAAAACAATTTTGGCTTGTTTTATTTCAGACAGTGGAACATACTGATTGCTTTCTTCATCTTTTAGTTCCACTTCGTTATCTTTAACGCTGATAATCTCAGCCGTTATTTTCTTTTTTGTTTCATTCTCAAATATTACCCGAACTTTTTCACCGATTCTATATTTAAAATCAGTAATTGTCTTCAAGGGGCGATCAAGACCGGGCGATGAAACCTCTAATGCATAACCCCGTTCAAACCAATCGGTTCCATCAATCATATCACCAATTATTCGTGAAATATGAGCACATTTATCAATGTTCATTCCACTATCAGCATAAACAAAAAACCGCAGAGTTGTGTTCTGTTTATAACGCGACAAAGCCATATCAGCCACTTCACAGTTTTCCTGACGTAATGGTTCCTCGATTAAATCGAGGATCTTCTTTTTTAATACTTCTTCACTCATATTCATTCTCTAATAAACAAAAAGTGGGTATTTCACCCACCGTAACTGAATAATATAAAGTATATTCTATTGTTATGCAACAAAATAATATCTAATTGACTCTACCCAAAAGCTGTTTTACAGCTATTACAATATTATCAATATCTACCAAAATGAAATCAGATTCAGATCTGGCTTTCAGCTCTACCTTACCTTCTTTCAATGACTTATCGCCAATTGTGATTCTAACTGGCAGACCAATAAGATCAGCATCATTAAATTTCACCCCCGCTCGGTCATTGCGGTCATCATATAGGACATCAATTCCGACTTCGTTAAGTTCCTTGTATATCCTATCCGCTGTTTCAATATGGCTGTCTTTTTTAACGTTCAGCGGGATAAGATGAACCAGGAACGGGGCAATATTTTTTGGCCAAATTATGCCTTTGTCGTCATGATAACGCTCCAGAGCTGATTGAGGTGTGCGAGTGATGCCAATTCCATAAGACCCCATTATAATTGGATGTTCTTTGCCTTCAGCATCCAGATACTTCGCATCAAGAGCCTCGGAGTATTTTGTCCCTAACATAAAAGTATTGCCGACTTCTATTCCCTTTTTGGAATTAAGTTTGCCATAATTACAACGAGGGCATTGGTCTTCATTCTGAGCTGATGTTAGATCGACAACCTTTGTTGCTTTAAAATCCCGATCAATGTTTACATTAAGAATATGTTTTTCAAATTCATTGGCTCCAACAATCATATTTTTCATATCCGCAACTAACGGATCGACATAAATTCCAACATCTTTCAAACCAACCGGTCCGGCAAACCCGACCGGTGATGATGTGAAATTCTGCACCTGTTCAGGTGTAGCCATTTCAATTTCTATTGCTTCGGTTGCATTTTGTAGTTTGATCAGATTTAGTTCCCGATCACCTCGCACCATAGCCACTACCGGTTTGTTATCAGCCATATACAGTAAAGTTTTTGCTAACTGTTTTGCTTCAACTTTAAGAAATGCGGTTACTTCTTCAATTGTAGCCGCACCCGGGGTATCCACTTTTTCAGTTACTTTTAGTTCTTCATCCGAACTGCTATCTTCGATTTTAAACTCAGCCTTTTCCACATTGGCAGTGTAATCACATTTATCACAGAAAAAGATTATTTCCTCTCCCCCGTTGGTATCTACAAGAAGCATAAATTCATGAGCCGCTTTACCCCCCATAGCTCCGGAATCGGACTCTACTTTAACAACATCAAGACCGGCTCTTTTAAAAATACGGAAATAGGCATCAACCATTTTCTGGTAGGATTCCATAAAGGATTTTTCAGTCGCATCAAAACTGTAAGCATCTTTCATAAGAAATTCACGACCACGCATCAAACCGAAACGCGGGCGAATTTCATCACGGAACTTAACCTGTATTTGGTATAAGTTCAACGGAAGCTGACGGTAGCTTTTTATTTCACCACGGATAAGTGTCGTAACTGTTTCTTCATGTGTTCCGCAAAGAACCATTTCATGTTGATGACGGTCTTTCATTCGCATCTGTTCATTGCCAACCGTATTATAACGTCCTGATTCCTGCCAAAGTTCAGCCGGACAAAGAACCGACATTCCAATCTCAAGAGCACCGGCATAGTTCATCTCTTCCCGAACAATATTAGAAAATTTATGGATCACTCTTTGCATTAACGGGAGGTAAATATAAATCCCGGAAGCCAGTTTTCGGATATAGCCACCCCTGAGCAGGAGTTGGTGAGAAACAAGTTCAGCATCAGATTGATCTTCTCTGAGAGTCGGTATATACATTTGCGACCAACGCATATTATAGTTCCTTATATAGCAACAAGTTGCGTGACAACGGGTTGTGTAAAATAATTAATACAAGCAATCGACCTAAGCCGATAGGAACAGGGAAGATAAGAATTTAATGATATAAATCAAGTGGCTTAACCACTTTTATTATAATTGAAATCTGAATAGAATTTGGTTGCTTGAGTAGGTTAAGAATCCTATGCTCTCCTACCCCCTATTATTGTAACTTGTAGGATGGCATATGATTATACAATAAGTCATTAAGTGGGATAGATTTAGGTATTTTATTTGATTTTGTCTGTTTTTGTTTGGTTGTGTCTATATTTGTAATCGATGGACACAGAATGAGCACAAATTTTCCA
The DNA here is from genome assembly GCA_030642845.1 of Candidatus Zixiibacteriota bacterium. Taxonomy (GTDB): domain Bacteria; phylum Zixibacteria; class MSB-5A5; order GN15; family FEB-12; genus DAOWMZ01. Next base: position 1,457 of record DAOWMZ010000080.1, on the reverse strand, counting down.
CATTATATCATGACAAAGATTCTTATAAATTTCTCAATAGAATCTGATCTGCTTCTTAAGGTTTCTTCAGAGCATTAAATTCATTTAGGTCAGTATTTATAGAATCTCTTAAATTTACACATCCAAACTGCTTTACATCAATAAAACGAGATTCTAATTCCGACCAGTACTGATCTTTGTTCCATGCGAAAGCTGATTTATCAATATCCTGAATAATTTCCGGCATCGAGTCGGGAATTGGTAAAATAGCATATAGCAGAATAATGAAAATCAATATTCTAATTACAATTTTATAAATCCTATTTATTCTCAGTACTGCTATTTAAATCAAAACCACATGCATTGAGTGCTTCAAGTAGTACTTTTGGTGTGGGTGTCCATTGTCCCCATTTACGCCCCATGTGTTCGGTCCAGCTATATTTGCTAAATGTGAATGTTTCCTTACGATCATCTTCCAAAGGAACCATAAAATCAGCTTTTCGATAATAATCTTGTGATAAATAACCTTTATCCATTTCATTCATAGCCTTATCAATCATATCATCAGTAATTTCAGGGTATTGGTCTTCAAATAAGAAATAATCCAAAGGATATCGTGGGCGAGTTGGAGGATCTTCATCAGGAAATCCAACAGTTAGTTGAACAATAGGAAAAACTCTTTTAGGAAGATTATATTCTTCTATAATTTTTTTTGCATGATATGGTGCGCTACCGATAAAACAGCTACCCATACCAAGACTTTCAGCAGCAATGACTAAGTTCTCTGACATTAGAACGGCATCTTGTAAACCGAATAATAGCAATGACAAATCGCATGATCCTGTCAACCAATTTCTCTTTAGCATAATCTTTTCCAATTTGTGCATATCAAAACAGATAGTAAAAAGAAGTGGAGCCTTGAATGGAGTTCTTGCTGGTCCCCTTTTCAAAAGTAAACTACACATCTGTCCTGCAAATGGAGCCTGTTGTGCTGCTCGTGCCAACGTTTCAATTTCTTCCTCAGTCGGCTTTTGCTTGGTATACTTGCGAATAGATTTACGGTTCAATAGTGTGTCGATAATTGTATTTTGTATCATATATCTCCTTTTGATAATTTTTCATAAGAAACATTTATACCTAGAGCATAAATTATCTAGTATATCATAATGATAATTTAAGACATGAATGTCAATCTTCGTAATACTTATTTTACTTTCATAATAAACTTATGAGTCACGTTTTGGGGTATACCCCCTTGATCACTTTGATATTTATATGAATATTCTGATAGAAACAATAAAATAGATTATTTCAAAGTGAAGGATACGTCCGTTTGCAGTTACACCGCGGTTTCCATTGGAGACCCACACATTGTTTTGGGTGGCATCACCAATTGTAGCTTGAACTTGTTGCCACCCCGAAAGTTTTTTTCTTATGAATCGCCCACAACCGAGGCCTACACTCTTTCCCTACACGAC
>DAOWMZ010000224.1 GCA_030642845.1 Candidatus Zixiibacteriota bacterium | reverse complement strand
GCAGCATCCCAAAGTGATGCTGCCAAATTAAACTGACAGAGCAACAACCCACCTTGTGGGTTTTATTAGAAATAAAACTAAAAAAACACTTCGTATGTGGCAGGATCGCAAAAGGGATCCCTGCCCTACTAAAAATAAAAGTAACTATATCTCAACATCAATAAAAACATAACTCATAATAAAAGTAGCTCCGCTACTTGCCGAGGCAGAAGGTTGAGAATATTTTGTCTAAAATATCTTCATTGTAAATCTTGCCGGTGATCTCGTCGATTTCATTTATTGCCTGATTAAGTGTGAATGCAATCAATTCCGGTGACTCAGAAGATGAAAGTTGTTTCTTTGCTGTTTTCAAGTGCTTCAATGAAGCCTTTAATTTTTGCTGATGTCTTGCCGATGTGACCACTAAACCGGAAGTCAGGTCCGGGAAACGAAGCTTCATTTCAGATATAATAGTCTTTTTTAGGTTCGATAATCCTTCCTTAGTCTTACAAGAAACAGGTGTTACTTGCTTTATAGCAATAGGTTGTGATTTTTTTGCGGCTGTGATTTGATCTTTTAAGAATTGGGAGTTTATGGGTCTTGTTAGGAGGTCTATTTTATTGCCCACTACCAGCAAATTGCTATTTGGTAAAAGTATTAAATCACTTGATAGGTGATTTAACCACCTTTTATTTGATAAATCAAACATCCATAGGATCAGGTCAGCTTCTTTTAGAATTTTATTTGTCTTCTCCTGGCTGGCTTTTTCTATTTTTGTCCCTTTTTGGCGAAGTCCGGCTGTATCTATAATATTAACCGCCACCCCCCCGATATCGACCCATTCCGAGAGAAAATCTCTTGTAGTTCCGGCAGTAGGTGTTACCAGTGCTCTTTGTTGTTTTAAAAGAAGATTAAAAAGAGATGATTTGCCCGCATTTGGTCGGCCTGCAATTGCGATCTTGTAGCCCTCTTTAATAATCCTGCCACTATTATATGTTTTTAATAGACTTTCTATCGATTTGATAACATCGCCCAATGAGGAAGTTAGTCTGGAAAATATAGCGGTTTCAATTTCTTCTTCCGGGAAATCAATTGATGCTTCAATTTCAGCAATTATTGTAATTACTTCGCTTCTAATTGATAAAATAAGCTCTGAATATGCTCCCGTTAGATGCTCAGATGCCACCTTATGGGATACATCCGTATTAGCTGAAATAATCCCGGCTACAGCTTCCGCCTGAGTTAAATCCATCTTTCCGGCAAGGAAAGCGAGTTTAGTAAATTCTCCCGGTTCGGCTGATCGTGCTCCCGATGTTAATAATTCATCCAGAATTTGTCTGACAACCAGTCTTCCACCATGACAGAAAATTTCTATTTGCTCTTCACCGGTATAGGATCTCCCCTGTGGCATATATACGGTCATTACTTCATCAACCAGCTCACCGGATTTATTGAAAAAATGTCCCAATTGTAACATGAAGGGTTTAAAGGGTCTAAGCCCCTTTTCGGTGTGAGATTTGAAATGTCTTTTTATTATTTTTTTACAATCAGGACCAGCCAGGCGAATTGCTGCAATGCCACCCTCTCCGGGTGGCGTTATAATTGCAGCGATTGTATCTTGTTTTGATTGAGTAGGCACCATCGGTGCTCCCAATTATATATCCGGGTTATACCGTTTTAACTTCGGTATTTTTGGTCTTATTTCGTTTAAACAGGAACCAATCCAGGAGGGATCCAAGAGAGAAGACGGTCCAATAGAGAATCAATCCCGATGGCAGACTGTAAAACAGGAATCCCATAAAGAGCGGAAGTATATAAATAAATGCTTTTTGTTGTTGTTGTCCGGATGCCATAGTCAGTTTTGATGATATAAACTGGGTTCCAATCATCAGAACCACCAAAATAAGGTACGGATCAGTCAAACCGGATGCTCCGCGTGAGAGATCATCAATAAATCCAACAAATGGAGCAGCACGGAGCAGAATTGTTGCCTGGAATACCCTGAACATGGCGATCATCAATGGCATTTGTGGCAGCATTACCAGACAGCCGGACATCGGATTAACCCCCTCCGATTTATATAACTTCATAGTTTCACGCTGTAATGCCTGCGGATCTTTTTTATATCTTTTCTTAAGTTCTTCTGTTTTGGGAGCCAAATCTTTCATGGCCTGCATCGATTTGAACTGGCGCATAGATAACGGAAGTGTGATGAGTTTAACCAGTAAAGCAAAGAGAATTATTACCACTCCATAATTGGGGATAACATTGTACATTTTCGGTAATAGCCAAATAATTGCAATTGCAAATGGCTTAATAATCATACCAAAGAATGGCATAGTTCCGATGTCGAGTATATCTTCGAGGTCAACATCATAGCTTGACATTAATAGATAATCCATCGGTCCTACAAAAACAGCAAAACTGTCGGACACAACCGGTACATTAGCAAATGGCATTGTTAATCCGGCAGTGACATGAATCTGCTCAATGCTTCCATCAGGGGTGGATATTTTTCTCTTTTCCCCTGATGCTACCGCTGCACTGGCTTCGCGATTTCTGGGGATCAACACAGCAGTAAAATATTTTGACCTCACCCCTGCCCATGAAGTGTAACCCTCCATTGACTGGCGCAGTCGATTGCCATCGAAATCATCTAATGCTTCGCGGGATCCCCCAAACATACCCCCTCCCTCCATTGCCATGTAATCTTTGCCCGCCTGTGGTTCAGTAACTTCCAAGGGTGTGTTCCACATCATATTGTACTGGCTTTCAAACCCGAGCTTATTCCGATTTTCAATTTCAACGACAAGGTCAAAATGATATTGGTCCGGGTAGAAAGTATATTTTTTTCTAATTATTCCTGTATCCGGAGAAGTATATGTATAAACCAATCTGAGGGTGTCATATGAAGCATCATACTGGCCGGGGGTTTTGTTTGAAACAAAAGGAATAGATTCTGTCGAAAAAGTTCCTCCGGCAAATACAGGGCTGGGGGTCGCACCATTGGCATTAGGAATCATCTCGATCATTTCGCCGTCACGATAATGATAATCCTTGAGCTTTAATGAAACCGGTCCGCCACCCTGAGTGCTAATCGCAACAACATATTTATTTGTTGTCACATATGTTGTATCAACCGGAAGGGAATCTTTCAATGTATCAGCAGCAAGAATAGGATGTTCTTTTTTAGTTTCTCCAAAAGCTTCAAGTTCTTTTGGTGTGATAGTATCTCTCTGAGAAGTAATTGTATCAAAACCAGGCTGTGCCTGTTCTGTTGTTATCGGTTTAGGCGGGGGTGGTTCATAGAGTCCTAAAAATTCAAGAATCTGGTAATAAAAAATTACAACAATTACCAGTAAAATAACTAATGGCAGTGTTTTTTTATCGAGCATATTTATCCTATAATATTGAACTTATATCAATGTTTATTCAGAGACCTCATTTTTCATCGGAACCGGATCGTAGCCGCCATCATGCCACGGGTGGCACCGGAGCACTCTTTTTGCTCCCATTATGCTCCCGTTCCATGCTCCATGCTCCCTGATAGCATCTTCGGTATAATGTGAGCATGTGGGATAGTAGCGGCATGACTGGCCCAAATGGGGTGACAGTGTCACCCTGTAGATTCTTATTAATAAGAGAAGAAATTGAGAAAAAATAGATGCCCCTTTGGGGCTATTTTGGGATTGACCTGAATATTCGGTAAATTTCTCCATTTATAAACTCGAAATCCGGAAATTTTTCAGTGATAGCCGGAAACAGAACCATTTTGATTGGCCGGGGGAGATGCTGTTTATTACAGCGAATAGCTTCCCTGAAGAGGCGTTTAAGACGGTTTCTGTAGACAGCGTTTCCATGCTTTTTTGAGACAATCAGAGCGTAGCCAAAAGTTTGTGATAACTCCCATTTGACCTTAAATCCATCAGCTGAAACATATTTACCATGCCTCAGCAGTTTCTGGATATCCCGGTGCCGCTTGATGCTTTCACTTCTGGGGAGCTTATTTCTTGCGGGCAACGCTGACTGTAAGTCTTTTTCTTCCTCTTGCACGACGGCGAGCCAATACTCTGCGGCCTCCCTTGGTGGCCATTCGAGCCCGGAAGCCATGGTCGTTTATTTTCTTGCGATTCGATGGTTGAAATGTTCTTTTCATTTATCTCATATCCTATAAAAGTTTAGCCCGAAAATATAAGTAATTTCTTCAATTCGTCAAGACAATTAATCAATATTTAAGATATATCCGGTTTTTTTTATTCATTTAATACAATATACGGTAAAATCGATTAATTATTCATATTATTTATACGATTTTCGGGTGAAAAGGATTATTTTTTCAAATATTTAAAAGCGGTTTGACCTTATCATGCAAAGCTGCCCGGTAATGCAAACCACCCATAGATGAGGATCTCATGATCTTTGAAAAAGTTTCAAATTCAGT
>DAOWMZ010000195.1 GCA_030642845.1 Candidatus Zixiibacteriota bacterium | reverse complement strand
TCTTTAATCCTGTGTCCTCTCTTAAACAAATCCACAAGCTGGTTATCTTCGGAAGTAGCCCATGCTTCATAAGCTCTTGGATATTTTTTTCTGATCTCTGTCAGATCAATTACTTTTCGGTTATGTGCTCTTAATACAATTTCTCCGGTAATTACAATTTTATCTTCCGAGGTAACATGCTGATCAATTACATCTGCTGCAAACTTTATTGTTCCAAGAACATCACTTATGCTAAGTTTTGGTTTACAGCTTACTATCTGATCACAATTATAACCCTGAGCCAATTCTTCCAGCACCTCTACAACTGTTATCCCGGTATCTCTGATAAATATTGATTTTTCCATACATCCTCCTTAAGTCTGATTCTCAGGTGAAGTATAGAAAATACCACTGACAGAGAGCGTCAGTATATGTCAGAATAGTTGCAAAATTTTCTATAAATGAACATTATTACATCAGCTTTGTTGTAAACATAAGAACAATATTGTACCTTTGATTCTTGATAAAATGATAACTATAGTGAGGAAGTATGATATTCGGAGCACACGAATCAATTGCAGGTGGAGTTTACAAAGCTATTGAACGCGGCAAACAGGCGACCTGTGACACTATCCAGATTTTTAATAAGAACAATAACTCATGGAAAGCAGCTGTTTTAAAACCGGACGATATTGATAAATATTTCAAATTAATCGATGAACTCGGAGTTACAGTTGCAACTTCGCATACATCGTATCTGATAAATATTGCCTCGCCTGATAAAACTTTATTTGAGAAATCCATTAATTCATTGGTTGAAGAGATGGAACGTTGCAACAGGCTCAAGATTCCAAATCTCGTATTGCATCCCGGTTCGCATGTCGGCAGTGGCGAGGAAGCCGGAATAAAAATAGTCGGTATTGCAATAAACAAGTTATTCAAGAAACTTAAAAATAATGAATGCACATTGTTATTAGAATCTACTGCCGGGCAGGGAACAAATCTTGGATATAAATTTGAACAGCTTGCAGAGATGATTGATCTGACTGAAGACAAGGATCATATAGGTGTTTGCATGGACACCTGTCATATTTTTTCTGCTGGCTACCCGTTGATTGATCCCAAAGATTACAAAAAGACGATGAAGTCATTTAATGATATTATCGGGCTTGATAGACTCAAAATCATTCACATGAACGACAGTAAAAAACCGTTTGGTGAAAAGAAAGATCGCCACGAACATATCGGGAAAGGTTTTATTGGGCTTGAAGGATTTCGCAACATTGTCAATGACCGCCGTTTGAAAAATATCCCCTTGATCCTTGAAACCCCCAAAGGCGACGATTTAAAAGAGGATATTGAAAATCTGAAGATATTAAGAGGTTTGGTGAAGAAGTAGATTTGAGAAGGTCAGTTTTCTTTTGTCATAGTGGGCGGCAGATGTCCACATCTGCCCTTATAGGATGATATATATATGAATGAAAAAAAACAAAATGAACTAAGTACAGCAGAAGCTTTTTTAGAATTATACAATTCCAAGAACAGTACATCATATTCAATTGTAAAACATGATGATACACCTGATTTTCAATGTAAAGATCAAGAAAGTAATAAATTAAATTTAGAGATCACTTTATCGCAGGATAGAGAAAAAGATATTCAGGCAGCTTTAGGTCGTTCTAACTCAAGAAATTTTGAAAAACTCAAAAGGCACATTGAAGATGTAAAAGCAGGGAAAGCTAATCCATTAGAAGGAGTCAGTTGTTCTCATGGAAGTGTTCTGGAAATGATGGTAAAATGTATTGAACCTAAACTTAAAAAAGATTATGGTTCTAATGTTGCACTTGTAATCAGGCACGTCTCAGGAATATTTTGGAAATGGCATTTAATTGAAGATCAAATAAAGGAAAGACTTGATCTATCAAGAAATACATTTGCAAAGGGAATTTGGATTATTTCGAACTCACTTGATGAAATTTACAGACTCATATAGTAAGATAATAAACCCACCATATACGGAGTGTTGAAAAAGTTTTGATTTTACATAAGCTTTGTAGTTTTGTCATACTCGAGAAATCGGGTATCCAATAACTCATTGAGAAGACTGGATTCCCAGTCAAGCTGGGAATGACACCTTGGGTGAGATACTGTTATCTCTGACTTTTATAGGGTTTATCAACACTCCGCAAGCGGTGGGCTACCCCTTAAATTATATAAAAGGCAGAACTGCTAAAGAGTTCTGCCCTACACACTTTTACAAAAGGGCAGATGTGGACATCTGCCACCCACGGAATATTGTATCAATATATCAGGAAAAGCACTCAAGGTGTGTAGCAGGATCGCTCTGGGATCCTGCCCTACAAGAAGAATATTTACAATATATTATCGTGCTACAACTAATTTTCTAATACGACTGTCTCTGCAATTGTTGCGGTGTAAGCAACATCGGTTGGGACTTCTCCCTGACCACCTTTTAAAAAAGGTAAAAGAATAAAATATGGGAATATTCCTTTTTTCTTCCCTTTGAATTCCAGCGGATCTCCAGTAAGTGAAATCACTTCCCCTTCAGGCAGTTTGTAATCCCCTTTGGGCTGCAGATTCACAAACCCGATTTTGATCATCCCCGCTTTTCCGGCGCTGCCGTTTTTTTCTGCATCCAGAACAACGGCTGTCCCGGTTGCTCCCCGCTCAACTATGATCTGACCGCCAATATCAATTGGCTGATCTAACACCACAGGAATAGAATCACCTTTTTCATATTCTCCCGAAGATACTTTTAGATCCGATGCAAACTTGAGAACAACTTCTTTCCCTTTGGGAAGTTGAACATGACCGGCATTTACCGTTGCGGCGAATAACAGCAAAATCAAGGATATAACAACAAAACAGGTTTTATTATTTAACATGGTCTCCCTCTTTCAGTAAAATATCAAAATTATTTTTTCAACTTCGGCAGTTTCTTCTCCAACGATGGTTTGAAACTTATAGTTACCTTTGTACCCGAATTTAAAGTAATCTCCCCCTCCATGTCAAATATTGAATATCTTTCTCTGATTACTTTTTTATCTGTCGATTTCTTACCCCAGTTGCACGCTTGAGAAATGTCATCATAGGCAATAAAAATTGCATAACCCGGTTTCCATTTTATTGTATATTCATAGCCGGACAGAAGCTGGGTTTTTTCTGACCAGTTTGGTTCATCATCTTCAGCAACAGCTTCGATATGCAAATGACCATCCTGTGGAAGAGCATCTATTCTATAAGTAAATTCCTGTTTTTTTGTCCATCGGCGGGCATCGCTGAGATATTTATTGATCATCTTAATATCAGCAGAATTTCCCGATGAACCCAGATCGCTTTTTAGTTGTCTTAATTCATCTACAGCAGTTTTTAGGCGATACTCAGGGTCAGTGTTTTCATTGATCTCTTTTATTTTACTGCTTAAATCCACCCCGGCACGTTGGGCAGTAACAGCTTTTTCTGTATCTGTTTTACCAGCCAAAAGGGCTTCACCCAATTTTTCTTCAACTCTGTTTCTTTCAGTAACATAATTCGCCTTATCATAATTTATCATATCATGCAGAGTCTTCCATGATGTTGGATCGGCTTTGTTTATCAGGCATTGCTTAAACAGATCCCAATACGTCAGAGCTCTGTCAGCTCTTTTGAAGAGCACAGAAGTTGAATCTCCTCCCTGAGTAAACGCCTCAAGATCACTTTTTAATTTTAGATGTTCCCCTTTTTCCTGGATGCTTTTATCGCTGGGATCTACAGTCGGCCAAGCCACCGGATTACTGATAATTGAAGTCAATCTGATAAGGATATCATCGAGCATCTTGGTTCTGGAACCGGATTTTAAATTGTTGTATTTAGTACGTATTTGTTCAACCGGCGTTCTGAAATCCCTAAAGAGCCTTGTCACCAGCCATTTATTCGTGTACCGTAGGTATTCAGACTGAATTTTCCCCTGTTCTTCAGCATTTGTGGAGAAGGGGTCTCCATTATATCTCTCAAGAATTTCATCTTCAAAAGCAGTCGCTCTGCCAAGCTGGAATGAAAAATGCCAAAGATAAATGCCTGATACAAGAACTATCCAGGCTAAACAAATCATAGTTACGTATTTAGTAAACTTGCGGAATTTTGTCAGGCTCTGGTTACGGGCAATAGCCTTAAGCAGCCAATACATCGGCTTGCGAACACCAACCGGGTGTACTTTTTCAGGGGGAGTATAAATTGATCGACCAACTTCAGCCCCGATCTTTTGGGGAGATTCACCGGTTTGAGAAACAAAAAATATTTGAAAATCAAGAGTTCTTCCAACTGCAACTTTGATAAATTCTTTGAGTTTTACAATAACATCTCGAACCGTCCCGGCCCAGATATTCTGGCTCGCAATTTTATTACTGGTAAGGACTCGATTCAGGAAAATTTCATAATCTTCACAAACTACCGGTTCGTCTTCCGCACTTATTAATACTGACTGATCTTCTCCGTTGAAGCCTTTCAGAATGTCAGCTTTGGAGATAACCAGAGCAACGGGGATTGGGAGTCTTTTATTTAATGGCGCAAGTTTTTCCAACATGTTTACAAACGCTGCTACATGAGCCTGGCATTGTAGTTCTGCACTGAGAACTTTGGGATCAAACATAAACAAAAGGCCATCGCATCCGTTCATGAAGTCAGCAACTTTATCGGTAAAGTCATTCGGCTCGCCGATCGCTACCGCATCACCGGGATAATCGTAGGTTACAACCGGAAGTTTATCACTCCCATCTAAAATAGCCGTAAACTGTAAT
>DAOWMZ010000280.1 GCA_030642845.1 Candidatus Zixiibacteriota bacterium | reverse complement strand
TACTTATTTCTCTACTTTAGATGCATATGAACCTGCATCTTATTTTGGTGGTGACTTAATTCCATTTGATTTCTCATTAATGGATAATCGACGTTTCGACCTGCTCTATGGTCGTCAGTTGGGCAATAATGACTTTGGTTTTGGTTTTTCATATTTACATTCAAGCATGACTTATGACTTCGCTGCTCCAGATCAATCAAAAGAAGCTTTCTCATATTATGATTTCTCCTTTGGTCTGACCGAAGAAACCGGTCTGTGGGATGTCGCTCTTGATTTTGGTTTGGGTTCCTGGACCGATGAAGATGCTAATGGTGAAACGGAATCAGAGCCGGATGGATTCATGGATATAGCTTTGCATGGCCGTTATTTCTGGCAGCAGAATTCTAATATTACCCTTGTTCCGCACGTTGGACTCGGTTATAGCAAGCATGGATTAAAGGCTCCTGGTTTTGACTTCTCAGAAGAAGAAAAAAGAACAGTTTTTGATTTGGGTTGTGGTATGAATTATACCCCGGCCACTAATGTATTAGCTGTTATGGACTTTGGTTTCGCTTTTGATAAAAAGAAATATGAAAATTCTGATAATAATGAATTTACTGAAACCACCTGGTTTTTCCCATACTTTAAAATTGGTATGGATGCCGATGTATTCAAATGGATGGATGTTCGTTTTGGTGCTACCAGTTATTGGACCAGCGAAACAGATGAATATGACGGTGGTGACACATTCAATGAACGCTATCCCTCTAACGATACCTATCTTGGCTTTGGATTCCATTGGGGACGTCTTCATGTTGACACCTATACGGATCCTCAGTTATTCCTCGAAGGTTTCAACTTCATCTCAGGTAACTCACAAGGTATGAACTTCCAGCTTTCTGCAGTTTATGAAATGATGTAATCTTAAGATATTTATATATCATTAAAAAAAGCCCGGCCAATTGACCGGGCTTTTTTGATATATGGTACAGCCACATTTTTGTGGGTGGCACATGTCCACATGTGCCCCTGTTTTTTTATGCAGCAGATGTGGACATCTGCCAGCCACGGAATATTACTTGTCCAGTAACTCTTTAACTGCATCAAAAACCATCTCTACACTAATCCCCTTCATGCATTGCATAAATTGATCATTCTTTAGGGGGCATTTATTTTTCACACAGCTAATACATTCAAGATTTTCTAGATATATCAAGCGTTTAACCGTCGCTATAGGTGTCGTAGATTTGGGATCATCAGCACCAGATAAAACTACTACTCTGGCACCAACAGCAGCAGCCAGATGAGCCGGACCGGAGTCATTACCAACAAATACCTGGCTTAATGATAAAATAGCGGCAGCTTCTCTAAGAGTGGTTTTCCCTGTTAAGTTGATAACCTCTTTTGTGGATGTTCTTTCAGCGAGAAGATCCCCATCCTCCTGATCCGAGGAAGATCCAATAAGGATTATTTTCAATTTCAGTTTAGAAATGAGTCCTTTAATCAACTCTGTATAATTATCCATTCCCCAGCGGCGAGACTCAGCTACAGCTTTGAAAGCGACACAGGCAAATCTATCAGTAGCTTTAATATTAAAACCGTCTAACAATTTTATACCGCTATTGATATCATCATCATTGAGAAATAGTTTTGGTTTGACATATTCCAGATCACTTTTAGTGCTTCGCCTTAACAGGTCATAATACAATTCACTCCTGTGAACTGAGTTAAGGGGTTCAACAAGAGGGAGAGCTTTGGTTAAAAGCAGTCGGCGTCCATCGGCAATATACCCGATCCGCTCCTTAACACTTCCCAGTTTGAATCCAGCAGCCGCACCAAACGAGGGAGGGAGTATATATCCTATATCAAACTCAAGAGAGGAAATCATATCTTTGATTTTTACTACCGCTATAAGACCATGTTGATATTCCGGTGGAATTTCAATAATACCATCAACAGCAGGGTTGGGACGAAACAGATCGGCCAGATGCGATGGCGTAAGTAAAGTTACGGTTCCACCCGGATAGGCTTCGCCAACATTATTAATCATAGGGATAGCCATCAGACAGTCGCCGAGATGGTTGGGAGTTCTTATTATAATATTTTGAGACATTACAAATTAAATTTACTCTCTAACTTGAAAGTGTTAATAAGATATTTTTTTATTTCTTCTAGATAATTGTTCTGAGCATTAAGATACTCAATACTCGTCTCAAAAAAAGTGATTTTAGAGATTTGACCGTCTTTGTATCGGAATTCTGCAATTTCCCGCCTGTTTTTAGCTAAATCTATCTGTAGGTTAAGGACTTTCAACTTTTTGGCAGAGATATTCAGACTATTAATAAGGCTTTCTATTTCAGAACGGGAGGATTTCACCGCTTTTTCGTATTCAATTCTTGATTGTTCAGCTTGCAACTGAGCGGCCTGCACCGCTGCTCCCGAAGCACCCCCATCCCAGATTGGATAATTAAACTCAAGTTTTATCCCCCAGGTATCCAGATCAAGATCCTCTCTGCCCTGTACAGTTGTCTGTACACGACCACTCTCTTTTGAATAGTTTGCTGTCAGAGTTCCGGTTAGTCCCTTTGTAGAAGTTTCATATCTGGCGGCACGCTGTGATTTTTTATATTCATATTTGGCTTTTATAACCGTACTGGAAAAATCGGTTGATGCTAACAATTTACTGGTTTTTTTCGGAGTTAACTCTTTAATATTATGAGGCGGGGAGAGGACAAGGTCCTCACTGATTTCCAGATCCAGTATCATTGCCAGATTACGCCTATTGGTAGTAAGACTATTTTCAATATCAAACTGTTCAAGTTCAGCATCAAGCCGAGCAGATGATGATGTCAGCCAATCTTCCTCAGAAATGACCCCTTCTATAAATTTCACAGAGTCAATCTCTGATTGCAGTCTGGCCGCATCAAACTTTTCTGATGTAATCTGTTTATGCAGATTCATCTGCAAAACCCCAAGATATGCTTCAGTGATATCTTCTTTTAAACCAGCCGTTTCTTCCTGTTTTGTAATTCTGGCAATTTCCAGATCATCTCTTTTATTATTTAGTTCATTTTTTGGATCAGAGGGTTTTAAAATTGGTTGATCCAGAGTAAGATTAAACGAACCTAACCTGCGCTCTTCGTCGATTATGATTCCCTTTTGAGGGTATTCCCAGTTGTTACTACGGAGAAAAGCCTGAAAAGTGAGTTTCCCGCCGGATATCAGATTCTGATCCAAATTAATATAGGAATCCCAATCGACAGTAGTCCGCTTGCCTAAAACTTTCACATCTGTACCTGGAAGATAAGTGTAACTTTCATTGGATTCATAAGCCGGAATTGATCCGCGAATTGAAATCTCAGGAACCCAGAAACCGATCCGTTTGGCGGAGTAATTTTTTTCAGCCACTTCGAGATTCCCCCTGATAATTTCACTCCGACTGGAGCGGTTTAAAGCGATATCAAGAGCATCTTCAAATGAAAGCTCTCGTGCTGATATTGACTTAATATTTATTAAAATACAAGCTGTTATTAAAAAAACGGTAAGATGCAATCTGCTCTTATGATTACTTATCATTTTTGACATTTTTGATCCTGAAATTTATATGATTATTAAATTGTTATTCATAGCGAAGAGAATCGATCACATCCAATTTTGAAGCTTTGTTGGCCGGGTATAGTCCGAATATAATCCCAACTCCGGTAGAGACTCCGACAGCAAGTACAATTG
>DAOWMZ010000109.1 GCA_030642845.1 Candidatus Zixiibacteriota bacterium | reverse complement strand
TTCACCAAATTCATCCATATATAAAGTAACAAGCCCTGAATCGGTACCAATCCTTAAAGTATCCTCCAGAACATCTAAAGCATGAACGATATTTCGACCGTTATTGGCACTTGTATCTGATGAATCAACCCAAATATGCGACCAGGTAAATCCGGTATCATTGGAGATAAACAGACCGGCTGTTTCCCCTGCCAGATAGAGTCGATCTTTCATTGAAGCGATCTCAGAAATTTTTCTATTGTTACCTATTACTTCATCAAAGAATGAAACCTGATTATAAGAATCTCCGGCATCATCAGAGTATGCTAATCCGGTTGAAGAACCTTCAGCACTATCCATAGTCCCTGCTAATAATCTTCCTCCAAAAGCATACATTGCTGAAATATATGGTCCCGGTAAGCCATCGCTTACAAAACGGCTAATAAATGGACCTCCGGTTTTTTTACCTCTTGTAATTCCGTTATTACCGCCAATGAAGACCCAGGATGTATCGTCACCACTGCAATCATTACAATAAGCAATAGAAGTAATAATTTTAGATTGCGGTTTTTCAGAAGCAGGGGCAAAGGCATACTGGAGAGTCCCTCCGGCTGTTCCTGCCCATAAAAAGAGTGAATCACCATGAGTAGTATCAGCGGCACAGGAGAAATACATGTCCAAATTTCTGGGACCGGTCAGATAATAAATTGTATCACCCGGAGTTGGTACAATACGTCGCCAAATCGTTCCGCCATCACGAGTGCCTAACAATCCAGCCGCCCAACCTGTAAAGAAAACCCATTCATCACCACTTTCAATATCATAATGACCGGTAATATCATAAATTGAACGCTGTCCTCCCAAAACATTGGGAATATCCCCGAAATCGGCTTCAAACCAATTGCGTCCATTGTCATCGGTATAGGTAAGAGCATCAGAATAATTGACATTGTCTTCGTTAACCAATTCAGAATGACCTACACCCATCCAGAGTCGATTATTTAGCGAGAAAAGAGCTGATACCTGATTTGCGGGAAGACCGTTATCTGTATTATATAAAAGCCAGGTATCTCCTCCATCATAAGAAAAATTGACTCCTTCGCTGGTAGCCATCCATAGTGCCCCGTCATGAACAATAATATCAATAACAGTATTACTGGCAAAAGCAGTATCAGGTTCATCCAGTGAAAAGTTTTTAACGGGTTTTCCCATAAGAGCTATGGGTAACAGAAAAATGACAATTACAATCAGTTTATATTTCACATTTTCTCCCATAAAAAAACAGCCGCAAACAGGTGCTGTCGGCCTGCTGTCACGGCTTGAATATTATTACATTCCATTCAAATCAGTTTCTTCCCAAAGCAGACGGACCTGCTAATTTTAAGCACGTCCGAACATAGAGAATTATTTATTCGATAGCAAGATTTTTCCTGTATCACCTCCTCATAACTTATCTACAATTATTGACGGGAAAAGATCCAGAAGTGTTTATAAATAATTGTCACATAGTGCTTTTCACGAAAGTGATGGAATTGAAAATTGAATCTAACATGAAATACTGCTCAGGATGAAAAGGCATATAAAAGAGCTTAAGTTCCTTTACAAGATGTGTAATATCTTTCAATGGTAGAGAAGTGGAAATTCCCATTCTCTCACGGGCATAAACTACCTGAGCCAGTGTAATTGCTTCAGATGGCCCTATCAGAACAGACTTAAACCGTTTATCGAACTGCATCAGAGGGTCAAGATCAAGTTCAGGGTAAGCAACTGTCATGCGACGGGATAACTTATAGGCTGATTCAAAATTTGACAGTCTTATGGCAGGAATTACCAGATTTTCTAATTTTTCTGTAGTTCCGAATGATGATCCCATGGATCCAGAAACATTACTCTCAAACTTAAGAGACCAGAATGGTATTAAGATATCATTGTCGGAACCACTATTTGAAGTAATCTCCAGATTTGTGTTAAACCGGTTAACCTGTTCCATTGATGTTAACTGCTGGCAATTATTGCAGATATAAATATATGACTGTTCTCCCGGAAGATCCTCACCGCAATTAGAACAGCGGTGATGATCAATATCCAGTTTCCCGAATTCAATTTTAGTTCTGTTTGATTCTTCGTAAGGGGAACTATTGCTTAATCGTTCAACATTTTTTATAATCCGACCGGTTACTCCATCAGCTATCCATCGGCCATATTTATCTCCTAAATGAGATTCCACTATATAAAAAGGGAAATAAATTAACGAGGCTATCGGTCTGAACAGAACAGTTTTATTTGAGCCAAATTCAGCTATATTGATCTGACCAACTGTCTGTACCGATTTCTCCAGTCTTTTAAATGCCTCTTGCCAGGGAATAATAACCGGCAAAGCATGAATATCATCTTCAACATTTTCTTCAGAAAACGGAGCAGCAACAATATATTGTGTCCGCACACCTAACGAAGAAGGGATATTCTCCATAACCATCCCTGCTTGAAAACTGGCAGAAAAAGGTGACAATGTCACTTCGGTCTTCTTCTCTTTAATAGGTACAGAGGTTTTTTCGGCTCTGGTGTATGAACTGTAACCGTATCCTTCAGCAGAACGTTCAGCAATATACTCTACCCGGTTTCTCGTTTTGAGAACGACAGCATTGATATGCCAGTAAGGATAATAGATTTGTTTGTATTGAATATCGGAGCCGGTTAAAGGTTGTTTACTTTCCTTAAGCAGACGGTCGATATTAAAACGAATTTCACGTCTGGAAACCTTTTTAGGAACTATATAAACCGGCGGCGTATCGGGCATTCTTATCCTGAGAACTGATCCGCAATGTTTGCAGGAAATTACAAAAAAATCTTGCTGTAATTCCAAATCTCCCCCGCATCCGGGACAGCCGACTTCAATGTAAAATCCGGTTTTCCTTTTTGTTGCAGAATTACTCATCTACCGGTTTGCCACAACCTCCACAAAATTTTGAACCCGGGATAAGCTCTGCGCTGCAATGCGGACATTTTAATACAGCATCAAGCTTATGACCGCAGCTAAAGCAGAACTTTGCCTCAGTTGGTAATTGAGTTGAACAGGATGGGCAAGCTGATTGAGCAATCATTTGATGCCCGCAACGATAACAATAACGGGATTGTTCCGGTGTCTCAGTATGACATTTTGGGCAATTAATCGTTGAAATAGACTCTCTGGTTAATTCCTGTTGCTCAGGAGAAAAAACTTTCTGCATCATGCCGGGCATCATCAATCCAACTCCTGCTGCCATACCCATTCCGGCTCCGGCGGCTCCCATACCACCAGTTGCTCCCAAACCTTTAGCCATTTCAAATTTGAGAAAATTATCCAAATCACCAACCGCTTCCATACCGGAACGATGGTCAATCATTTTGGAAACTTCGTCCGGAGGAGTTATTGATGAAATATAAAAATCGACAAGCTTTAAGCCATATTTTTCAAATTCAACTCTTACAATCTCTTTAAAATCTTCAGCTAACTCGGTATATACTGCCGGTAGATCAAGAATTGAGTTCAACTGCTCACCCAGAAGGTCATTCATTCTGGCAATGATTACATCCCTGAGGTAGTCTTGAATATCAGCAGTTTCATATTTTGCCTGACGACCGACAATAGAGTTTAAAAACAGACTCGGATTTTCGATACTCATGGTAAAAGCACCATGACCGCGCAAACGGATCAAGCCTAATTTGCTGTCCTGGAATGTAACCGGATGACGAGTCCCCCATTTAAGATCTGTGAATATTTTTTGATTTATAAAATAGACTTCTGCCCGGAAGGGAGAA
Organism: Candidatus Zixiibacteriota bacterium; assembly: GCA_030642845.1. Classification (GTDB taxonomy): domain Bacteria; phylum Zixibacteria; class MSB-5A5; order GN15; family FEB-12; genus DAOWMZ01. The sequence goes on along the minus strand of DAOWMZ010000109.1, from coordinate 2,720 downwards.
TTAAAGCCAAACGGAAAAGCTAATAGTCTGGTTAGAATCGGGACGTTCAATGTAGATAAAGTGTGCCGTCCGGTTGAAAACTGATCAGCAGCATGACCATCCTTGAAAAATATGGCCATCTGGCTGTCACGGACTATCAATTGAGCACCCAATTTAAAATCAGCGGACCCTTCCTGTGGAATCCGATAAATCATCTCATTTCCTGTGGGGTCAACCCATTCAATGACTTCAATTAATAAGGACATAACTTCTCCCTGTTTTTTTACTATTTTCTATCTTTTTCGACATCTTTGGACTGTTTTTTAAGGTATAAGAGATAACTGAATAAAATTTTATTAGTAATTGATGAATTTTCCAATTAGATTACAATTAAATAAATATTTGATAGACCCCGACAAGAGGGTTATATAAAACCATTAACTCTTTGTAATGGAACAATTTAAAATGAATCGTAAAATTTCGTTAGTCTTTATAGCTATTCTGATTATAGCTCTGGCTTATTTTCTGCCGGGTTGTGATGATCTTATCACAGAAACAATTGAAATAACCGAAGCTGGGCATCCAATTGCTGAATTCTCTGCTGACAAAGATGCCGGTTGTACTCCCTGTACTGTTCAATTTTCAAATGAATCAAATGGCCCACATCAATTCTGGATTTGGAATTTCGGCGATGGAAAAGATTCGGTTGATGACAGCACACAAAATCCAATCCATATATATGAAGATGATGGTACATATATGGTCACCCTGACCATCCTGGACACAACAGTCGCTGATACCGGCAGTGACACTGAGCAGAAAAAACGGTTTATTATTATTGGTACAGCAACCGGAAATATTGAAGTTTCCGATTCGGTTGGCTGCCCGGGACTTGAGGTTACTTTTACCCCGATAGATACCGGTGGTGTAGCTTCATATCATTGGCTTTTCGGTGATGGAGCAACTTCGGATAGTATTAGCCCAACCCATACCTATAACGATACCGGGATATTTTCTGTTACTCTGGAGTTGACCGGGATTGAATGTCCTGATAAAACAATAATTGAAGACAGCCTTATCCGTATTCATTATTGTCCTGAAGTGTTAATCTGGAAAGATAATAATTATATTTGCGCAGATACCGGAATTACCTTTGCTGATTCGACCCAGGTTGATCCACCTACTGTCATTCTCTCCAGAGCCTGGGTGTTCGGGTCAGATACTACTGATGATGGTCAAAATCCTTATATCACATTCAGCTCAAGCGGAGATATTGAGGTCAGCCTTACCAATACTTTTGAAATTCAAACTTCTGATGTATTTGATACTATTAGTTTAACGGCTTATGATACAGTAACGGTTTATAATACTACCGGGAATATTTTATTTAGTGCAACTCCAGATGTAGGATGTCTTTCTGATTTTCAACAGTTTGTTGTTCATTTTACAAATCTGACAGCAGGGGATATCGATAGTGTGCAATGGCGATTCGGCGATGGTTATATTTCAAATGATCTCGAACCTTATCATGCTTATCTTAATCCCGGTCATTATGCTTGTACTCTTTTTGTTTTTAGTCCCTGTGGAAATGGAATGGGAATTATTAATAATATTGTTAAACTTGATGATTCCATTCCTACCGGATTAACTACTGAGGAGTATTTTACTATCACTCCACCGACTGTTGATAGTGCTGGCACATTCTTCCTCGAAGGTCAGTTAGCTGATTCATTGCTTTATTATACATGGATTATTGAATGGGAAGATGGTACTGATTCTGTTATAGCTGGTGATCTCGGAATAGATACTCTTTCATTTGCTTTTGATGAAGGAATTGGGGTTTTTGATATCAGGTTATTATTGTCAAATGAATGTAATGTTACTGATACTATCAGAGATTCAATAGAAGTCACCTCTCCATAGTTTCATAAATAAAATTTCAATCTTTTTTTGAAGGGCAGAACCATTTATCGGTTCTGCCTTTTTTATATAGGATAGAATTCTTTAATTGTAGGGACAGGCCCCCGTGCCTGTCCGGTTAAAGGACAACCACAGGGGGTTGTCCCTACATACAGAACCTTAGTAAAATAACGGCGGACATAAATCCCGCCGCTACGCGATTAAATAATTAAACTGTTTACGCTCGTAGGGTGGGGGCTTGTCTCCCACCAGTAACCGAAAATCAATCCTATTGACAGTTCCATAAATAAAATTTCAGACACAAAAAAAGCCTGTCATTAACTGACAGGCTTTTTTTCTCTAAATGCGGTTCGTCACCCTAATTCGGCTTTGAATTTGGCTGTCAAAGCAGGGACGATTTCAAAAGCATCCCCAACAATACCAAAGTTTGCCAGATTAAATATCGGGGCATCCTTATCTTTATTAACGGCAACAATAGTGCCGGAAGTTCTCATACCTACTATATGCTGAATAGCACCGGAGATCCCAATAGCGATATAGAGTTTTGGATTGACTGTTTTACCGGTCTGTCCTACCTGATTGGAATACTCAGTCCATCCGGCATCGACGATTGCCCGGGAAGCACCAAAAGCACCTTTTAATACGCCGGCTAATTCTTTAACCATATCAAGATTTTCTGTTGCTTTTAAACCACGTCCGGCGGATACAACTACATCCGCTTCATTCAGATTGACCGAGCCGGAAGTATCGGCAATAATTTCTTTTATAGTTGTTCCTACTTCGCTATTGACTGCTTCAACAGTTTCGGTAACAACTTCACC
>DAOWMZ010000089.1 GCA_030642845.1 Candidatus Zixiibacteriota bacterium | reverse complement strand
CCCCTTATCGGTGTTTTTATAAAAATTGAAGAGGGTTTTAATTTTTATCAATTCAATCCTCTATTTGCCCGGGTCGTAGTTGAGTGATGGTGCCTAAACCGATGCTTATGCTTGAAAATAAAAGGAGACAAAAGCATTGTGTGAATTATCTACATTAGTTATAATCCAGTTTAGCATTGTATCGTATCGTTGGGATAATTCATCATATGTAATTGTATCCTTTCGATCTAATTGCTTCTGACTAAGGCCAGAGACAAATCTTATAAGTGGAGGATTTTTACTATGCGAAGGACATTTATCACAGTACTACCCATCTTATTGGTAATGTTCCTGTGTTCGTTTGTGGGTTGTGTAGCTGAGAAAACACTCATTCCGATGGAGGATTTCTTCAAGAATCCCCAGCAGGCCTATTTCCAGATTTCTCCTGATGGCAAGTATGTTTCATTTACCAAACCTTTCGAGCGCCGGATGAACATTTTTGTGCAAGCAATTGGATCAGATGAAGTCACCCGGATTACTTCGGTTACCGATCGTGATATTTGGTCCTATTGGTGGAAGGGTGATAATCGTATCCTGTACAGCCAGGATTTCGGCGGTGATGAGAACTTCCATATCTTTGGTGTGGATCCGGACGGTGGCAACTTGACCGATCTGACGCCATTTGAAAAAGTAAAAGCCAATATTGTTGATGACATGCCGGACCACGATACGGACATCCTCATATCAATGAATAAAACAAATCCTGAGGTGTTCGACGTTTACCGACTTAACACGGTAACCAGCGAACTGACTTTAGTGGCGGAAAATCCCGGCAATATTTCGAGATGGATAACAGATCATGATTACAATATCAGAATCGCTATTAGGACCGATGGTATCAACTACACCATTTTGTATCGAGATGGCAACGAGGGTGAGTTCAAAGAGATCATGACCATTGGTTTCAAGGATACTTTTCAGCCAGTCCTCTTTACGTTTGATAACAAGTATGTTTATGCAATATCTAATCTGGAAAGAGATCGTGAAGTAATCGTCAAGTATGACCTGGTTAATAATGTTGAGCTGGAGTTGCTGTATGAGCATCCGGAAGTCGATGTCTCCGGGCTTAGTTACTCCCTCAAGCGCAAAGTGCTGACCGAAATTAGCTATGTCGATTGGAAGTACCAAAGGAAAGTTCTCGATTCCGAGATGGAAAAATACTACAAGATTTTGGAGGAACGGTTCCCCGGATATGAAACTTATCTAACCTCCAATAATCTTGACGAGGATATCTTTATTGCTCGTACCATGAGCGACCGTACAACTGGTTCTTATTATCTTTTTGATACTCGCACCGGTGACATCACAAAACTGGCCGATAGAAATCCGTGGTTGCCGGAAGATCAGATGGCCGAGATGAAACCAATATCCTACAAATCACGAGATGGTCTGACTATACATGGATATCTGACGGTTCCAAAGGGTATCGAGCCAAAAAATTTACCGATAGTAGTAAATCCGCATGGCGGTCCATGGGCAAGAGATTCCTGGGGATTTCGTGGGGAGGTTCAGTTTCTGGCAAACCGCGGTTTTGCAGTATTCCAAATGAACTTCCGAGGTTCCACTGGTTATGGAAAGGCTTTTTGGCAAGCCTCGTTCAAGGAGTGGGGCAAAACGATGCAGGACGATATAACCGACGGTGTCAATTGGCTTATCGATGAAGGGATCGCCGATCCGGAAAGGATTGCTATTTATGGCGGCAGCTATGGTGGTTATGCAACTTTAGCAGGTCTTGCTTTTACACCTGATCTTTATGCCTGCGGTGTAGACTACGTCGGCGTTTCCAACCTATTCACCTTTTTGAACACAATACCGCCCTATTGGAAGTTGTATCTCCAGATGATGTACGAAATGGTTGGCGACCCTGTTAAGGACAGTGTCCTGCTAGCCGAAACGTCACCGGTGTTTCATGTGGATAATATAAAGGTACCGGTGTTTGTGGCTCAGGGTGCCAATGATCCGAGAGTGAATATCGACGAGTCTAATCAGATTGTTGAGGCTCTGAAAGGTCGTGGTATTGAGGTTGTTTATATGGTTAAGGACAACGAGGGACATGGCTTTCTTAACGAGGAAAATACGTTTGATTTCTATCGGGCTATGGAGGAGTTCCTAACCAAGCAGTTACTAAGCAAAGAGTAGAGTAAATCCGTTATTGAAGATAATATGATAATATCATATAAAAAAGGCAGGATCGTTAAGATCCTGCCTTTTTATTAAGTCATTATATAAGGGCAGATTTGGACATCTGCCGCTCACTGTGTCGAGAGTCACCCGCCCAGGCGGGTTCGACCTACGAACCGGAGTAAGGACCGGTCGCGACCTGTCCCAACAAAAATCAGTTTTTCTTGGTATCGGTTGTCATTGCTTTAAGAGTTTTGTCAAAAAACTCTACCTGTTTGCGGTACTCGGCAATGACATTTATACGTTTCGATGCTCCATGACCTTCGTCGGGGAAAATCAATGAATCCACAACGCCGCCGCTTCTTTCGATAGCTCTGATAATCTGGCGGGCTTCGTCAACCGGAACGCGAGGATCGTTTTCACCATGAACAACTAACAACGGAGTTTTGATAAGATGAGCTTTATGAATAGGGGAGACCGATTTCAAAAATTCCGGATCAGAAAGAGGACCGTATTCTGATTCACGCAAAGCTCTACGATAGGATCTGGTATTTTCAAGGAAAGATTTAAAGTTGGCAATTCCTACTACATCGACAGCCGCTGAGAACATATCCGGATATTCAGTGATCATCCCAAGTACAACATAACCACCATAAGAACCACCACGGATACCCATCAAACCTTCTTTGGAATATCCATTATCAATCAGCCATTCTACGCCAGCTTTATAGTCCATTAGGGAATGTTTGCGTTTTTTGTAGTTGTCCATATTAAGATATTCCAACCCATATCCAGATGAACCTCTTGGGTTTGGAGCCAGAATGCCATAGCCGTTGAGGATCAGATATTGTACATTTCTTAGGAAATAAGGACGATACTGACCTTCCGGACCACCGTGGGCATGAATAATAAACGGGATTTTATCCCCCTTTTTATAACCGGGAGGAGTGTATAAGAATGCTGGGATTTCGAGATCGTCGAAAGATTTATAATGAATTAATTCCGGTTCGCTAAACAGTTCCCTATCGATTCCGGCGTATATTGAATACGTTAACTGTTCCAGTTTTTCTGAACGGGGGTACCATCTCCAGACATCCGGTGCTCTGGTAGCTGAAGTAAACGAGAAAAGAACATCACCATTACGGTCAAATTGTGCACTGATGACAATGCCATCAACCGGCGGAGCTTTGATCTCTTTACCTCTTTCTACTACGCGCATTTTAATATTGGCATATCCATCTTCATTAATAACAGCGTACATGTTTTTGTAATCACGTGAGAAACTAAGAGATTCAACTTCCCATTTGGGATCAAGCCAGCCATCATCAGTATATTCAACTTCCGGCGAGCCGATAGTTATTTTAGCCATGCGGTGCATGCCGTCTTTGTTGTTATTACAGGTTAACCAGAGGGTTTTGTTATCCGGCATGAGGGTAGTGTTGTCATACATTACATCCCCGTCATCCTCGGATACTTTTTCATATTCACCGGTGGGAAGATCAAGAATATAAATATCGTCATTCACATTTGAAGTCAGATGCAGAATTATCATCTTGGTTTCATCCTGTGAGATATCGCCAATAAAATTGTAACCGGCAATTGTTGTCGTATCGCCGAATATTTTATTATATTTTGCAGTGGCAATATCCATTTTATAAAGCATAAAATCCTGTTTATTTTCTTCGTTGGAACGGAAATAAATATGCTTATCATCTTTTGACCAGGCTACCGAGCCATATTGGACATCATCGGTATGGGTGAGCTGTAATACTCTGCCGGTTTGGGTGTCAATCAGGAATAATTGCGACTGTTCTGAACCTCCAACAGAAGCCCCGACAATGGCCATTGTTCCGGTATAACCCAGAGTGAAGAAATCAATTCCGTCTTCAAAGGTAGTCAATTGATAAGGCCATCCCTTGTCTGTCAAGCGATAAATTTGTGATGATCCTGACATTGATGATCGGAAATAGACAGTTTTACCATCCCAGGTATATCCTGCAGGTGAACAAGCGCCAATTTGTAGGAAAGTGGCGATATCGGGGATATATTCCCCTTCATTTAAAAGTGATTTTACAGGTTGAGCCGATGTATCGGAACCTTCCTGGGCTGTACAAGAGATCATAACAAAAGCTAACAAAATGATAGCAAGGGGAGTTAAGAATCGAGTCATTTAAAACTCCTGACTTTAAAAAGAGTTAAATATATACTTATTGTTAACGAAGATAGACTTAAAAAAGTTGTATAGCAACCCCAAAAAATTAAAGAAAATTTGATTTGATAGAATTAATAAAAGAATGAAACAGAATTAAACTTTATATCATGTTACTTGTGGGCAGCGATAAAATAGGCTATGCCAGCCCCCGTGTGCTCACCAATAGAACACACTATGTGTACCAGCAGACGAGGGCGTCTGCCGGGCACAGAAATAATGAAATAGACTTATACTGATGTTATATTTTTAGAATATGGGAATTTGATATTGTCTTCCTCTTCGAAGACTACCCTGATATAGAAATCACAATTATGGCAGGGATTTGACTTCCCCTGTTTGGCGGCATCAAGCTGGCAGCAGGAATCCGGAATCATCCAGCAGGCTCTACCGGCACCGACTCCTTCATTAAGACCATCGAACTTCATTGCTGTAGAGACCGGACATTCTCCTAAAATGTCTGTCATTAGTCCCCCTTTTTCTCTTCCACAATTTTTAAACTGCCAGCAACACAGTTTTCTGGTCATAGTATTCCTTATTTGTTTTTATCAATAATCTGAATAACGGCATAATTTTCAGCATTAGATCTGAATTCACTAATCTGTTCAGTGCTGACGTTTTTCTTGAATTTTGAGTATGCTTTTTTTAGATTCTTTTTGTCATTACGAGCATAATAACTAAGCATCAGATATTGATGAATCAATGGATTCTGTTCATCGAGCGAAAGAGCCTTCTTGAAAAGATTTATGGCTTTTTTGTATGATTTTTGATTATATCTGACAACCCCTAATCCGTAGTTAGCTTCGGAGTTTTTCTTATCCAATTTCAACACTTGTTCAAAATCCGGTAAGGCTGCTATCTCCTCGTTTTTGACCATATATAATTTAGCCCGTCCAAGATAAGCAGGTATAGATTTATCATTTAATTCGACTGCTTTATTATAAGCTGATATAGATTGGTTATAATTGCGATTAAATTGATATATTTCAGCAATTCTTAAATAGTCATCATGAGCCTTATCCCAATCTTTAAGTTTTAAGTATGTCTCAGCTCTGGTCTGGTAGGCATCTATATAGCTTGGATCTTTTTCTATAGCTAAAGTGAATTCATCAATCGCATATAAATAATTTCCTTCACTGTTTGCTCTTAAACCTGAATTATAAAAATCTTTACCTGAAAATGTTTTTCTCAGATCCTCTTCTGATAGAGGTTTTAGAGTGACTTCTAATTTTTTAGTTTTACCGGCTTTCAGGGTAACATTTCCGGATTTGGGATAGTAACCTTCTTTTTTAACTACGTATTGATGTTCACCTGGTTTAAGTCTTTTATATATCAGATTCCCGGCACCGATGACAGAGCCGTCGAGTGAAATAGCAGCATTATCGATATTGGCTTCCAAAGATAGGTTCGCCCATTTGCTTGTAGAAGATTTTTTTGATATTTTAGTTTTCTGTTGAGTTGATGTGTTTGCCTTAACATTTGAATTGTTTTTTGTATCGTTTGAATTGCTTGCTGTTGTTATATCTTTATTAGTGTTTGATTTCTTATCAAATTTTGCCAGGAATTCTTCTCCCGGGCGAAGGGTAAGGGTTGTTGATTTATTATCTGTAACCGTAGTAAAATTTTCACCTATAATTTCATTTCCCCATACCAATTGTACTTTATGTGTACCACTGGGAATATCCTTAAATACAAAAAAGCCTTCAGTATTACAGTCAATTGTTTTTCCCAATTCAGGGAATCTTACTTTGGCTTTTGATATTAACGGTTGGTTATATTCATCAAGAGCAATTCCCCAGACATTACCATGTCCCTGAGAAGTATCACCTACAATTATGGAACCGATAATTATCAATAGAACTACAAATATACCAGCAGCACTTCCAATGAGTATTTTTGGATTAATTTGTTTTGGTCTGAGTTCATAGGCCTTTTTGCCAATGATAATGTCCTTATTGGAGTGGAGTTCATGACTGCCGACTAATTCAATATACCTCTTGTAAAAGAAGGCAACTCCTCGACCGTGTTCAGCCATCATAGGGGTAGGCATATCAAGGGTAGGTTCATTGTCCGTGTTGTCAGATTTAAAGTTAGGTTCATCGATTTCGTCAGGGGTAATAGGATTGTTTCCGAAAAGTTTGTCATTGCTTTGTTGTTTGTTATTTACCTGAGTTTCATTTTTATAAAGTTTCTTCTCAATGTCTTTTATCTCATCGGGAGAAAGCTTTTTTAATTGCCTTGACTTTTCATTATCAAAGTTTTCACTTATAATTTCCTGAGTAATTTCTTCTTTTTTAAAACCGGAACCAATCCCGTCTATCAATTCCAATTCTTCATCATTAGGCTCAAGTTCTTTTTCCAACTGTGGATCAACGGCATTCTCATTATCATAAGAGCCATTAGGACCTTCAATTTCCAGCTTACCAGTATCACCAAAAAACTCACGATCATCAGTCTCTTTCTCCGTTACTTCGAATTCGAGATTCTCATCATCCTGGCTTGGATTGTTTTGGTCATTTAATTTAAAACCACATTTGGGGCAGAATTTTGTATTTTCTGATAATTTGTTATAATTGCATTTAGGGCAAATATTCACTTAAGAATCCTTTTTT
>DAOWMZ010000355.1 GCA_030642845.1 Candidatus Zixiibacteriota bacterium | reverse complement strand
ACTTTCCCATTGCTAAAAGAAAGTAACTATCTATATTTGAATAATGGTTATTGAAATTGACAACCAAGAATTAGAAAAAATATTCCTCGTTGGACTGGCCAAAAATTCCCGTCTTAAAGAAGAAGTTTCCGAATCTCTTGATGAGTTGGCTGCTCTGGCAGTTTCGGCTAATGCCGAGGTAGTCGACCGTTATATACAGGTACGACGAAAACCTGATTCGGCTTTTTATATCGGAAAAGGATTAGTTGAATTATTAAAAGAGAAAATAGCTGAACTTGACGCTAATTGTTTGCTTTTTGATGACTCCCTATCACCGATACAGCAGCGTAATCTTGAAAAAGCCCTTAGTATAAAAGTAATTGACCGCCCGATACTGATCCTGGATATTTTTGCTACCCGAGCAAGAACTTCAGCCGCTCGCATGCAGGTTGAATTAGCCCAGTTGGAATATACTCTGCCTCGCCTGATCGGTGCCTGGGTGCATTTTTCCCGCCAGTACGGAGGTATCGGGGCCAAAGGTCCCGGAGAAACCCAGCTTGAAATTGATCGACGGCGGGTCAGAACAAAAATTTCCAGCCTGAAAAAAAAGCTTCTCAAATTAAATATACAGCGTTCAACTCAAAGAAAACGTCGCCAGTCTCTTTTTAAGATTGCCCTGGTTGGCTATACCAACGCCGGTAAATCCACCCTGTTTAACCTGCTAACCAAATCACAGGTTAGAACTGCTGATATGCTTTTTACAACCCTTGACTCAACTACCAGAGTTATGTCTTCCGGATACCCATGTCAGATTGTCTTTTCCGATACGGTTGGTTTTATTAAAAAGCTCCCTCATCAGTTGATAGAATCATTTAAATCTACATTAGAGGAAGTAGCTCTGTCTGATTTACTTTTGCATGTTGTTGATTGTTCCGCTCGTAATGTCGATGAATTAATTGCTCAAACTAAGAAAGTTCTGGTTGAAATTGGTGCTGGAAATGTTCCCTATTTACTTATTTATAATAAGGCTGATAAGAATCCTGATTTTCAGTTTTCAAATCACAATAATGACCATCATTTAATAATATCTGCTCTGCAAGCTACCGGCATATCCGCCCTCAAAGCAGGAATAATTGCAAAATCTTCCAACAATTTCAAAAAATATAAGAAAAAACTATAAAAGAATTACCTCTTACCTGCCGACATATTATAGAGAGGTGATAAATTTATGGCGAAACAAATACTTATTGTAGATGACAACCCAAATATGTCCAGCCTGCTTGCAGATATGCTGGAGGTTTTTGATTATGATTCAATCAAAGCCGAAGACGGCGAGAAAGCCTTAAGTGAACTGGATAAAGCTCCTTTCTCACTAGTAATAACCGACATGCGCATGCCCAACATGACCGGTTTGGAATTGTTAGATAAAATCAAAGAAAAGTACCCAAAACTTCCTGTTGTATTAATATCAGGTTATTCAATCGAAAGCCTCAATAACAACGGTCAGGCAATTAGACCTGATGGCTTTTTAGCTAAACCGTTTATGATGTCTGATATTGAAAAGCTTTTGAATTCTTTGTTATAGATTTACGTTTGATTTGTTCCCAGCCTGTTGGATTCGTCCGGCAGGTTTTTTTATGGGATTTGCGGTTCTTGCCCACCCTTGAACAAAAATGAAACCAAATATGTAATATCGGCGATATCTATTCCAGGCATCCCATCCAAATCGGCCAATTGCAGAACTCGCGGGCTGTCTCCCCCTTTAAAAAGATAAGAGATAAAATATGAAATATCAGCAACATTAACCTCTCCATCCAGATTCAGATCCCCTGAACGATGTCCCAGAATAACTGCTTCCCCTGACCATTGATGAGGAACATTATCTATATTATAATTCAGTTTAAAAGTAGAAATCACTTCATCATATATTAACCCGTTTTGGTAAGTCTCCTGACATTCTATATAATTTTTTTCATCAAAAGATATATTTAGTATATCCCCTTGCATGCTTCCCCATCCACCGGTAATGATCTCGCTGCTATTGATAGGAATCAGACAATTATCAATAGACAGATTAATATTTTCCCAATTAGTAACATCTTCTCCCGGTACGGCAAGACTGCTGATATAAAAACTTCCACCCATTAGCTCAATCGCAAATTTATGCAAAACAAGAAACGGGTCAGGATTCTGGAGATAGGTTGAACCCTCAACATCCATAACATTAATCATGTAATCTTCAACTTCTCCATAGCTGGTTATCCCGCACCAGAACATATCTTCCGGTTCACCAAAATAGCTCAGTCGAATCCTTGTATAAGTGGGACCGGGTATTGCATCCTCAGGAGGAGTAATCGTTGCTGTAAATGGTCCATAACCTGTTTCAACATCCATTACAATCCGTTCACCCGGATCATCCATATCATAATCATGATTCCAATCGACCCAGACAGCGCAATCATCACCGGAGTATCCATTATCAGAAATTATTGTAATTGGATAATTAAAACCTTTATACATATCTGTGGAGTGATCAACAAAACTGCTATAACCTACACAGCCGGAAGAATTATCAATATCTCCAACTATTACCTGGGAAATATATTCATCACACCCACCACCAGTTTCACAATAAGAAGGAGGAATTGGTACGCAATTGAGTTCAATTTCATAATCCCATGACATCATT
>DAOWMZ010000123.1 GCA_030642845.1 Candidatus Zixiibacteriota bacterium | reverse complement strand
GGCAAGCTTGTAAAAGAAGGGGATATTCTTATCGGTGGATTTAATTTTGGAACCGGCTCATCGCGTGAACAGGCAGCAACCGCTTTGAAATATCGTGGGATACAGATGGTGATCGCAGGATCATTTTCTCAGACGTACAAACGCAATGCTATCAATAATGGCTTCCTTGTAATAGAGACTCCTGAATTAGTGAACGATTTAAAGGCTATGTTCGGAGATAAAGAACTTACAGTTCAGACAAAAATTAATGCGACTGTCGATTTCACCAAAGCAGTAATAACAGCTAATGACAAAGATTACAGTTTTGATCCGGTCGGAACTGCTGCTCAGGAATTAGTTGTCCTGAATGGTTTGGAAAACTGGGTTAAAAGCAATTTATAAATTAATTAGAAGAAAATAAAATTCAAAAATAAAGTAGATAACTTCTATCATGGAAAAAACATTATCACAACAAATAGCTGAGTTCGCTGTTGGACTCACATACGATGACCTTCCCTCGGAAGTGGTTAACGAAGTAAAACGATACCTTTATGACTCTGTTGGTTGTGCTTGCGGTGGGTATCATACCAAAGATGTAAATATCCTGCATGATATTTATACTGACATGGGCGGTAAAGAAGAAGCGACAATTCTCTGGTTCGGGGATAAAATGCCAGCGGTTAATGCCACTCTGGTGAACTCTCTGATGATCCGTGCTCTTGATTTTAATGACATCTACTGGAAAGAAGATCCCTCACATCCCTCCGATCTTATTCCGGCAGCCTTATCAATGGGCGAGATAGTGGGTGCTTCGATGAAAGATGTCATTGTTGCCATTGTTCTCGCTTATGAATTCGAACAGCGTCTTTGTGAATTTGCTGTGCCGGGCGTGCGGGAACGCAAATGGCATCATGCAACGTTAACGCAGTTTGTATCTCCAATAGTAGCCGGCAAGCTTCTCGGATTAACTGTTGACCAGATGGTTCATGCGATAGGTATCAATGGCTCGCATAATCATACAATCGGTTGTCCGACTGCCGGGGCATTAACGATGATGAAAAACACTGTTGATCCGATGGCTGTCCAGAGCGGTGTCTTTGCCGCTTTGATGGCGCAGAAAGGCTACAGTGGGACAACGGCTGTTTTTGAAGGTAAAGAAGGGTTCATGGATTGTTTTGGCGAAGGATGGGACAATGATAAATTAGTCGGCGGTCTGGGTAAGAAATTTAAAATCATGGAATGCAGTATGAAAGCGTTCCCAACCGAAGCGTTGACCCATACTCATCTAAGCACTACCCTGAAAGTAGTTAAAGGTAATAATATCAGTTATGATCAAATTGAAGAAGTTACTCTTACAACTATTGCCCGCGCCTGCGATATTCTTTTTGATCCGCATAAGTATCGTCCCGAATCACGCGAGACCGCCGATCATTCCCTGCCATATTGTGTAGCAGCATGTCTTGTCGATCATGAAATCACAACCCAGTCATTCTCTGATGAGAAGCTCAAAGATAAACGTATCTGGGAAGTGATCGACAAAATCAAAGGGGAAGCGTCTGAAGAATTTGAAAAGATGTTCCCGGCCAAACAGCCCTCAAGAGTTGTGGTTAAAACTAAAGACGGCAAAGAGTATTCTGAATATCTGGAATATCCTAAAGGTGATCCCCGCGAACCAATGTCCGAAGATGATCTGACCTCTAAGTTTAATGGCCTTGCCACAGGTTTATTAGATGAAGCACGTAAGAAAGAAATAAAGGACCTCATTTTCAATTGCGAAACAATGTCATGTAAGGATCTGATGAAAGAACTGATTGCATAATTTTGTACAAGGGGCAGATGTGGACATCTGCAGCCCACTATACATAGTGTGTTTTAAAGTTCCGCGATACAATGTTATGATAATTAATTTTGAGTGGTGCACCATTTATGGTGGGAAAGTGTAGGGGTACAAACCTGTTAGATAGGTTACACATTAGTCAGGAGGCCTGTCCTCCTGATACACTTTGTGTGTTTTACATTAATTTCTTTAAATGTCTATATTCCTCTAATACGTGTAGAGTCGGGGTTTATCTCCACAGTGCAAATATTAAATGGACGACACAAGACCGCCCTCTACACGTTATTCAATATAAAAAGGCAGAATCCATAAATGGTTCTGCCCTACAAGAATAATCTACTGCCAGCCACTTAATCAATAAAATCCTAATACAATCAGCTTAAAAATAAAAGTTACAGGTTATTAATATAAACTTGGATACGGGTTGTATAAACAATATATTGACAAAAATTTATGAAGAAAATGACACGCTACATATTGATGGAACACCTGGGGCCGTTTATTTTTGCCTTCTTTACTATAACGTTCCTGCTGGTGATCGACCATGTCCCTCGCATTATCGACCATGTTATTGACAAGGATATTTCTATCTGGATTGCACTGGAACTTGTTGTCTTGAACCTTGCCTGGATGCTTGCCCTTTCGGTGCCGATGGCTGTACTGGTTGCGGTACTTATGGCATTCGGGCGGCTCACCTCCGATTTTGAAATCACCGCTATAAAAGCCTCCGGGATCAACCTGATGCGGATTATGATGCCGTTGTTGGTGGCAGGTACTCTTATCATGGTTGGCATGATTCAGTTTAATGACAAGGTCCTGCCGGATTTAAATAAAAAAGCTCGTTTGTTGTGGGGGGATGTCGCAGCTATGCGGCCGACATTGATTTTCCGTTCCGGTATTTTTATTTCCGATATTCCCGGTTGGCTGGTTTTGATTGATAAAATTGATCACGCTACCTCGCGAGTAGAAGGAGTGCGGATCACTGAGACCAAAAATCGTACAAAACCACAGATTATTGTTTCGGAATACGGCTTTATGAAATCATTGGATAACGGACAATCTCTACAATTTACCCTCTATAATGGTGAGATCCATAAACTTGATACCGAAGAACCTGAAAATTATCAAAGACTTGAATTTCAAAAACATGTGATCAATATTACTGATGCCGGTTCTGAATTCATACGAACCGATCAGGAGTACCGAACTGATCGAGAAATGAATATCGCTCAGATGATAATTAATGTGGAACGGGCTGAAAATACAATTGGACCTTTTAAGGATAAAATTCATACGACTTTAAATAAAAAATTTGATTATCTTTATTGCGACACATTTGTATTTAAAGGAAATGATACTCTTGCCGAAGAGGCTGCTTATGAAAAAATCAAACAGAATGCTTTAAGCCAATATCAAGTCATTCAACGAAGCCGTCAGCAAATTACAGCACAGCAGAGAATGATCAATAAATTTTCGGTTGAAATTTATAAAAAATTCTCCCTCCCGGCTGCCTCTCTGGCTTTTATTCTAATCGGTGCACCGCTGGCAGTAATTTCGCGCAAGGGGGGGATGGGAATGGCTATCACTATCTCTATTATTATGTTCGTGATATACTGGGCCTGGATTATCGGAGGTGAAGATATGGCTGACAGGGATATTATATCTCCCTTCTGGGCTACCTGGGGAGCAAATGTCGTTATCGGCGGAGTTGGATTGTATCTCCTTTATAAAGTAGTAACCGAAAAACCGATTTTTTCTTTTTTCAGGCAAACAGGCAGAAAACACAATGATAAAAAAAATTGACTTATACCTGCTAAAATCATTTTTCTCCGCTCTGATTGTTGTTACTCTTGGATTCGGGCTGACTATTATAATTATTAATGTTATCGAAGAGCTCCGGGACTTTGTTGACCATCAGGTTCCACTGGTAAAAATTATTGAATACTATTTTTATTGGAGCGGATGGGTTATAAAATCTTTCCTTCCCATGTTTGTGTTAATTGCATCTCTCTTTTCAATTTCGCTGATAGCCCGCCGTAATGAAATTCTGGCGATGAAAGCATCGGGGGTTTCTCTATATCGTATTGCTCTTCCATTTTTAGTAGTAGCTTTGATGATGTCAGGCGGACACTTTTACTACAACGAATATCTGTTTCCCCCGGCCAATAAAAAACGATTAGAAATTAAAGAATATACTATTAAAAAAAAATCTCGAACATCAGGCACGCACATCTCCAATATTTACCGTCAGGTCAGACCGGGATATTTTTATACTCTGAACAATTTTAATGCTCTTCGAAGAGAAGGGCGCGATCTGAAAATCTATGTTACCGAAGATGATCGCTTATCCCGCATCATCACTGCCAAAACCATTGTCTATCGGACAGAACAATGGATGGCTCGCGACGGTGTGGAAAGAATATTTACCAAAGAGAGGGAAGAATACCGAGAGTTTGAAGTTCTTATGCTTCCTGATATAGAGGAGATGCCTGAAGATTTTACTAAGAAAATTGGCAAACCTGAAGATATGGGAATTGATGAACTCAGAAATTATATCGACCTTATGAAACGAACCGGCGGTCCCTATATCCGCGAGTCGGTTGATCTCGGCCTAAAATACTCTTTCCCCTTAACAATATTCATTGTCGTATTAATAAGTATCCC
The DNA here is from genome assembly GCA_030642845.1 of Candidatus Zixiibacteriota bacterium. Lineage (GTDB taxonomy): Bacteria > Zixibacteria > MSB-5A5 > GN15 > FEB-12 > DAOWMZ01. The sequence continues at coordinate 1,769 of DAOWMZ010000123.1, read as the reverse complement.
TATTGCTTCCAACCCTCGCAGAGGAGGAGTCGCAGTCTCAATTGCGACCGGGGCAATGATTTCACTTTTGTATTTTATTTTGTTCCGAGTTATGCAGTCAGCCGGATATAATGAAAAAATTCCACTCGAAGTTGCGGTGTGGGGGGTAAACGGATTGTTCTTTTTGGTCGGCCTGTTAGCCCTGTTTAAATCGAGAAAATAATACTCCATTCGAGTTATGCGAAAAAATTATAATTCCATTACTGCTTCGACAGCTAACCAGAATAATTTTTCTCTAACCGAAGTCCTGTCCTGCCAGATACGATTATCCCATTTTTCTCCTGAGAGATCATCACCACCGTAAAGTATCTGACCCAGAGTAACTTTCCTGAATTGCGCCACTGCAAAAAAGGCAGCCGCTTCCATTTCGACCGTCAAACACCCCTCCTTAACCCTGGTTTCCATTCGTTTTCGGGTTTCACGATAAGCGGCATCAGTAGTCCATGTCTTCCCTTTTTTATATGAAATATTATGGGATGAGATAACCTTTTCTATAGCTCTGATTGCATCGGGATTAGCCTCTACTTCTCTGCTTGGTGAAAGATAATGATACGATGTTCCCTCATCTCGAACCGCTGATATTGGAATAATCAGATCTCCAACTATTGTATTTTTCTTCAATACTCCACAACCACCGCAAACAATAAATTTCCTGCAACCCAGAGCAATGGCCTGTTCCAGTTGTCCAGCCGCTTTTGGGGCACCAATCCCAGGATGTAAAAAAGCAATTCTATTCCCCCGGTAATCTAATTCATATACAAGACTGGGACCATCCTCCCAATTTCGTTCTGATACAATTTTTGCTTTATGTTTTTTTATTATTTTTTCGAGTACTTCTTTAAAAAAGCATATCACGCATTTCTCTGAGATATCAATCGGATCAACCTCATCATTGGGGTTTATAATCGCATCCTGATCCGGATCAAATTCAAGAATGGGGAATGTTTCTTCCATATATTTTCTCTCTATTTACAAGTTGTAGGGCAGGTCTGTCCACAGACCTGCTATCCTCTATGGCGAGTCTGTGGACAGACCCACCCTACTGGGCTGGAAATTAAATATTTATTCTGACAAAAAGAAGTTTAAATTTTCAAAGTATTCTTACTCTTGTAATTTAACTATTTATATTTTATTATTCTATATGATTGATAAACAAAAACATCAGGAGCTTTTGGAATATCTTCGAAAAACAATGAAAGTTCCGGTTAAAGAAAAGAGGATCAAAGCGATCAAAGTCAATCCCGCTAATCACTGGCAGCCAAAAATGTATATCGAAGTAGGGCGATACTATCGCGACCTGGAAAAAGATGCCCCACGTGAAAAGGTTACAGCAATTTTTGAATCATCGATTTTTTATGTCTGCACAGCGACAAGAGGAGATATGACAGGATTCCCTTATCTTTTTGCCCGCCCCGATGTGAAACAAGTAATGTCATACGATGACGACGAGTCATACGATGAAAATGATACTGAATGAAATATAAATTATATTCTCACGCGTAGTAGCGGGGCTTGTCTCTGCGGTTTTTCATATTTAATGGGTGACACAAGACCACCCTCTACGCGGAAATTAATTCATCCCACCATAAAGGGCGTGTTGAAAAAGTTAACAATGATATAAAACCTTTTATTCTTGTCATTCCCGACCTGATCGGGAATCCATCTATCTCTTTAAAATTCAATATCTTAAATGGATCCCCAATCAAGTTGGGGATGACAGGAAGAATGAG
>DAOWMZ010000201.1 GCA_030642845.1 Candidatus Zixiibacteriota bacterium | reverse complement strand
CAGAATAGTTAATGATAGTATCGCCGGTAACTTTACTGTTGGGAATAATAACCCGTTTGTTTTCAAGACTGATTAAAATTGTATGAAAAATGTGAACCTCTTTAACGACACCAAGTGAACCACCAGCTTCAACCAGATCTCCTTTTTTGAGGGGACGGAATATTATCAGCATAATTCCCGAAGCAAAATTTGATAGCGAACCCTGTAGAGCAAAGCCAACCGCTAATCCGGCAGCACCGATTAACGCTATAAATGATGCAGTCTGTACACCGAGAGTGCTTAAGGCGGCAATGAAAATGAATATCAGAAGAGCAACTTTTGTAAGATTTAGCAGAAAGTTGATCAGGGTTTCATCCACGTTTGTTTTTTTCATTATATTTTTAATAACTTTGACAATAATCCCGGTCACAATACGACCGACAATGAGAATCACTATCGCGCCGATAATTTTCATACCATAAAGCGTTCCCCATTCTGTCAGTTTTTCCACTATTCCATCCATAAAATCCTCCAGTCATAGGATGATGACTATATGAATTATTAATATTAAGTATTATTTACATAGATCAACTTTATTATGTAAAAGTTGTTCCCTGCAAGCTATGTAAATTTGTAGCGGTATGCTATATAATAAATATAATAGAAAATGATTTACTTATTTATATCGTAATGATATTTACTCCGTATCCGATTTTGATACAGAACTCACAACGTGGGTAGAAATCCAAACTTCCTGTTTTGATGGCATGTCCAGTCGCTTGCCACCTCTACCACCTCCACCCCCTTTGCCGCCTCCCATACGACCTCCACCTCTTCCGCCTCCCATACCGCTGCCCATATCGATCATGTCAGGACGCATTCCATTCATCTCACCCATATCACCCCAGACTACACCGATGCTGATAGGGTTTCCCGGTTTAATATCGAGACCATAATAGCGAACACTGCTTTCCTGTAATGGAATGCGAAATTCATAACAATAAAAACCAAATGATGTGTCATATACTACTGTCGGACCTTCAGAACCGTCAGGATGAATTTGCTTTTCAATGATTCTATCTTTGATATAGCAGGTCAATTGCGGAGCGGCATCGTCTCCCGTTTGAGGTGGCATATTGGTCATATAGCCATCATGTTTTCTATCCATCAAGTCCTTCATCGACGGCCCCCCTTTGTACTTGATGAAGAAATCTTTGTTTTGCTTTCCTTCGGTATCAAAATAAAGAGTAATGCCGGTCGTTTTGATAGTTCTGACCCACTTGGGATCTTTAGTTCTGAATTGAATATTAAGCCATGTGGAATCATTGCAGAAAGAGATAGCGGCTCCTTCCTCTTCGAAATACATCACCGGTACGTCTAGCCAATCATCAATTTTACCGTCAATTCTTATTTCAGATTCAGTCCAGTTTCCCGGTATCTTTTGAGACTTGCAAGCAAGGCCTATTAATAGCACTAAGGAAATTGCTAATATAAAATAAATATATTGTTTATACTGCAAAACCATAATTGTCTCCACCATTTTAATAATCATTTAACTTTAAACATTTCTCCTAATATTTAAGACAGGCAATGGCCAGTTTTGTATTAATAAAATTAATAATAATTAGAATATTTTTATTAAAGTATTATATTGTTGACCATAAAGCTATATTTTAAAAGGGCGATGAATTGAAAGATGTTTTTGATATAATATCACTGCTGATAATATTTTCCGCTACGATATTTTTCATTATCTTTTTTGTCTCTTCAATCCGTGAACGAAAACCAAGAGCAAGCTGGTTAAGTGCAGGAATTGTATTATTAAGTTTTGGATTGATTTTGGTAATATATTGGTTCCAGATCTGGACTCTGTCTTATATTTTAATTTTATTGATTTTTATAACAACCCTTCTATTTTTTCTTCCGCTTCACAAGCCGACTCCAATGAAAGTTGGCACAATTTCAAAACGGGTGGATGAACGTAATACAATGTTTGCCCGTGAAGAATACCAACCGGGAACAGAGAAATACGAGGCATACTATGCCGCACATCCTGAATTAAAAAAAGTTGACGATAGTTTAAGAAAGCTCCCAAAGATTCTTGATCCGGGAGGCAAATATTATGATCCGATTAAATCCGAAGAGATAAAGAAGACTTTTGGTTTGATTAAGAAACTCACAACTCAAGTTGATGGTGAGGTTAATGAGATTACATCAGAAATAGATCCTATAGAAGTTACAAAGTTACTAAAGGATTTTACTATTAAAGAGGGAGCAGATGAAGTCGGTATTTGTGAACTCAATCCGATGTTTGTTTATTCGCATGTTGGCAGAGGTCCGGAAAAATGGGGGAGTCCGATCAAGCTTGATCATAAATTTGCGATAGTCTTTATAATTGAAATGGACTACGACATGGTTGAACAGGCACCGGATATTGCTATTACCGAAGAAGCCGCCAGGAAATATCTTGATGCAGCTAATATCTCAGTAAGTTTAGCAAGAAAAATACGAAGTATGGGTTACCCGGCAAGGGCGCATATCTCTGACAGCAATTATCAAATCATGCTTCCACCGGTTGTTGTTGATGCCGGCTTGGGAGAGTTGTCTCGTATGGGATATTTGATAGCAAAGAAATTTGGTCCGAGAGTCCGTTTAGGTGGAGTAACTACGGATCTTTCCTTGATAGTTGATAAGCCAATAGTTTTTGGAGTTCAGGATTTTTGTGAAGTCTGCAAGAAATGTTCCGAAAATTGCCCTTCCAAAGCAATCCCTTACAATGATAAAACAATTGTCCGCGGCGTAGAAAAGTGGGAATTGAATGTCGAGCAATGTCTGCGTTACTGGCGGTTAGTTGGCACTGATTGCGGGCTGTGCATGAAAGTTTGCCCATACAGCCACCCTCCGACTTTTGTGCATAATATTGTTAGAAAAGGTATTGAGAAATCAGCTGTCGCCCGAAGGCTATCTATCTGGGGAGATGATTTTTTCTATGGCCGTAAATCAAAAATAATAAATTAATTTATATTAGTTGTCTCCTTTTTTGACTCCTGAAGTGTCTTAATTTGTAAAAAAGAGATACAAGGAGTTGTTATGAAGAATTTAATACTCATTCTGTTATCGATTGTGATGTTAATAAGTTTAGTTTCATGTATTGAACATACCGAAGAGATTACTATCTCTGAAGATGGGACAACTACAATTATATCCAATTACAAAGGTAAAGTATCAGAGATTGAAGAACTTGCCTTGCCTTGCGAACCTGTCTGGACTGTTACTAAAAATACGGGGGGTGGCATCATTACAGATTCAAGCCAGATGGAATTACGAGCAGAAATAACTGTCCCTTATGGTGATAAAATTCCATCAACATACGCCAAACCGGATGATGATTTGAAAGAGCTACAGCTTCAATTTCCGACTAATGTAAAATTCTGGACTGAAGGAAACCGAACTTATTATGAATTCAAACGGACTTACCAGGCTCGTAAATTTCAATGCTTTGATCTCCCCACCCTGTTTTCGCATCATGATATTTGGGATCAGGAATTGGAAAACCGGGTTCTGGAAAAGGGGACATTCAACGTTTCTGAAAATGACAGAAATGAATATCTGGACCAGATAATCTATGCCTATGCATATCTTCATTGGCGGCTGCACTGGGAGGCAATTTCCGAGATGTTCGCCGAAAAATTTATTACAATTGATCAAAAAACAAATTTGGAAAAACAATCGGCTGACTATCTGGAAAACAAACTTACTCCAGTAATGATTCTCGGTATTCTTGGTAAAGAAGAGGATTCAATCGGAGTTGAACTTGATCGTCTCACAAATTCAATTCATAAGTGGTTTTATACCGATTTCGTAAAAACTGTCGGTGAAGGGAAATCAAAACTGCATCAGAAATTCAGAGACATTTTCGAAAAAACAAAACTTGATTATGAAATAACCAAAAAACTGGATAGCCATAGTTTTGCGGTAGCAGTTGAGTTGCCGGGGGTAATTATAAAAACCAATGGTTTTATTGAGTTTGAAAAACCCAATGTGGTTGAGTGGGCTTTCAAAGGGGATGGACTGCATGACAAAAATATTCTATTATACGTACTTTCAGTTGTTGAAAAGTGACATTGTCACTATATATAGATAATAATGGATTATACGATATGGCTGATAATATTACATATTCGATAAAAAAACATTCTGACATGTTGTTTAATTTTGTCTATCGTATTCTAAGAGATCGGGAAAAGGCACTGGATCTGGTGCAGGAAATTTATTTCAAAGTGTTGAGCAAATATGAAAATATAAATGACAAAAACAGATTAAAAGCCTATCTGTTCAGAACTGCTTATAACATGGCTTTGAACTATAAAAGGGATAATGCGAAACATAAAAACAGACTGGAATCAGATTTTGATAATATGATACTTAATGTTCCTGATACGCCTGATATTATTTTAGAATCGACAGAACGGAGAGAGAGAATAAATGCTGCCATTGAAAAGTTAGCTGAAAAACAAAAAGAAGCAGTGCTTCACCGTTTTTATAACGAGATGAAAATTTCTGAGATTGCAAGAATAATGAAAATCTCCGAGGGAACTGTCAAGGTGCATCTGGTACGGGGATTACAAAATTTGAAAAAACATCTTTATAATACAATAGGAAAAGAGAGATTATGAACTGTAAAAAATATATAAATTTGCTTCCCCTGTATGCGACCGGGGAT